>CAURWS010000487.1:0-4019 GCA_963528485.1 uncultured Pseudomonas sp.
TGCGCAGTGCGCGCGGTGCGTTCTTTCCGACGCTGGATCTGACCACCAGCAAGAACCGTTCGAGTCAGGGCACCGGCAGCAGCAATTCCAGCCTGAGCAGCTCCAGCAGCGGCATTCGCGACACCTACAACGCGCAACTGGGCGTGAGCTGGGAGGCGGACGTCTGGGGCAAGTTGCGTCGCGGGCTGGAAGCCGACAAGGCCAGCGCCCAGGCCAGCCTTGCCGACTTGGCATCCATGCAACTGAGCCTGCAATCGCAGCTGGTGCAGAATTACCTGCAGTTGCGTGTCATTGATGAACAAAAGCGCCTGCTCGAAGCCACGGTCGAGGCCTATCAGCGTTCGCTCAAGCTCACGGAAAACCAGTACCGCGCCGGCATCTCCGGGCGTGACGCCATTGCCCAGGCCCAGACCCAGCTGAAAAGCACCCAGGCCGACCTCATCGACCTGGCCTGGCAACGTGCCCAGTTCGAGAACGCCATCGCTGTGCTGATGGGCCAGGCGCCGGCGGATTTCAGCCTGGCGCCGACCACAACGGTGCCGACGCTGCCGCAGATCCCGGCGCAGCTGCCTTCGCAACTGCTGGAGCGTCGCCCGGACATCGCCGCCGCCGAACGTTCGGTCATGGCCGCCAACGCCAATATCGGCGTGGCCAAGGCCGCGTATTACCCGGACCTGACCCTTAGCATGAATGGCGGCTACAGCAGCAGTACCTTCAGCAACTGGCTCACCTTGCCCAACCGCTTCTGGTCGGTAGGCCCGCAGCTGGCCATGACCCTGTTCGATGGCGGACAGCGCAGCGCCGAGGTCGATCGCACCGAAGCGGTCTACGATCAGACCGTGGCGCAATACCGCCAGACCGTGCTCGACGGCTTCAAGGAAGTCGAGGACTACATGGTGCAGTTGCGCGTCTACGAGCAGGAGGCCGGCGTGCGTGCCGAGGCATTGCAGGCGGCGCGCGATTCGCTGCGTCTGACCAGTAACCAGTACAAGGCCGGATTGATTGGCTATCTTGATGTAGTCAACGTGCAAACCACGGCGTTGAGCAACGAACGTAACGTACTGACAGTGTTGCAAAGCAGGCTGATTGCCAGCGTTCAGTTGATCGCGGCACTGGGCGGTGGATGGAGCGCCGAGACCGGCCTGTCGCGGGACCCGGAGCTATCCAGACGATAACCAGGGAGCAAATGGCTTAAGGCCATTATTTCGACGGAGTGACGCGACATTTCTGCCGAACTCGGTAGAATCGCCACCGAATTCATTGGGCTGTAAAGCCTTGGTCGTTGAGTCTTGAGTCGCGCGCCATGTTGATTGGTCACTACACGTTGTCGCTGGTCCTGGTTTCCATTCTGGTGGCGATTCTGGCGTCTTACACCGCCCTGGATCTGGCTGGCCGAGTGGCCACCTCACAGGGCAGGGCGCGGGCCCTGTGGATCGGTGGCGGCGCGCTGTCCATGGGCATTGGCGTGTGGTCCATGCACTTCATCGGCATGCTCGCCTTCACGCTGCCGATCGATTTGGGTTTCGACCTGTCCCTGACCCTCATTTCCCTGCTGGTGGCTGTGCTGTCCTCGGGCTTTGCCCTGTGGCTGGTCAGCCATGACCGGGTGCCGTTGCTGCACGTGGTGTTCGGCGCGCTGGTCATGGGCGTTGGCATCAGCACCATGCATTACACCGGCATGGCCGCTTTGCGCATGATGCCCGGCATTGACTACGACCCCACGCTGTTTGGTGCTTCCTTGCTGATCGCAGTCAGCGCGTCGGGCGCAGCATTGTGGATCGCCTTGCGCCTGCGCAGACAAACGCCTTATGTGCGCTTCCTGCGTGGCGGCGCTGCGGTGGTCATGGGCTTTGCCATCGTCGGCATGCACTACACCGGCATGGCGGCGGCCAACTTCCCCGAGGGCAGCTTCTGTGGCGCCTCGGTCAGCGGCTTGCGTACCGACGGCCTCGACAAACTGGTGCTGATCACCACGCTGGCGGTGCTGGCGATCACCTTGCTCACCTCCGTGCTCGACGCCCGCCTTGAAGCACGCACCGCGCAACTGGCCCGATCCCTGAGCGAAGCCAACCGCGAATTGACCCAACTGGCGCTGCATGACACCCTGACCGGCCTGCCGAATCGTATTCTGCTGGCCGACCGTATCGAACAGGCCATGCGCAAGGTCGACTCTCAGGGCGGGCTCTTTGCCCTGATGTTCATGGACCTGGATGGCTTCAAGCCGGTCAACGACGCTTTCGGCCATCACGTCGGCGATCAGTTGCTGCGTGAAGTGGCGATGCGCATGCGTGAGAACTTTCATCGCCATGACACCTTGGCGCGCATCGGTGGTGACGAATTCGTGCTGCTGGTTGAGCTGGAAGAAATCGACGACGCCACCACCGTGGCCTCGCGGCAGGTCTCGCTGGTCAGCAAGCCGTTCAACGTGCAGGACCACGATCTGCAGGTGACCGTGAGCATCGGCATCAGCCTGTATCCGGGTAATGGGCGCACCCAGCAAGAGTTGCTGATGAACGCCGACGCCGCCATGTACCACGCCAAAAGTGCGGGCAAGAACGGCTACAGCTTCTTCGATGCCTCGATGAACACTAACGCGCGCAACCAGCTGCAACTGCTGCAGGATTTGCGCGCAGGGTTGCGCGATGGCGAGTTCTGCCTGCATTACCAGCCCAAGTTCGCTGCGGGTTCGGGCGAGCCGGTGGGGGCCGAAGCGCTGGTGCGCTGGAATCACCCCGAGCATGGCCTGCTGATGCCGGACAAATTCATCGGCCTGGCGGAAAAGACCGGCCTGATCATCAACATCGGCGACTGGGTGCTCAACGAGGCCTGTCGGCAGATGCGCGTCTGGTACGACGCGGGTTACACCCACTGGCGCATCGCCGTGAACCTGTCGGCCTTGCAGTTCTGCCACGCCGGGCTGGTCACGACGGTTGCCCGTGCGCTGGCCGCCCATGGTTTACCCGCCAACTGCCTGACCCTGGAAATCACCGAAACCACGGCGATGAGCGATGCCGATGCCAGCATGACGGTGTTGCAGCGCCTGTCGGACATGGGCGTCGACCTGTCCATCGACGACTTCGGCACCGGCTATTCGAGCCTGATGTATCTCAAGCGTCTGCCGGCCAACGAATTGAAGATCGACCGCGGCTTTGTCCGTGATCTGGAGCACGACAGCGATGACGCCGCGATAGTCTCGGCCATCGTCGCCCTGGGGCAGGCCTTGAACCTGCGCATCGTCGCCGAAGGCGTGGAGACCAGCAGTCAGCAGAGCTTCCTGACCCAGCTGGGTTGCGATTCGCTGCAAGGCTATCTGCTGGGGCATCCGTTGCCAGCGGACCGCTTCATGGCGGATATTAGCGCGGCGCACAAACGCGTATCCGCAAATACACTTTGACGTTTCACGCTTTGCATAACACGGGGTCCGCCCAATGTGTCGGCACGCGCAGCCGGCTTGGGTGCGGACCTGAAAAAAAGATTGAGCATTGATTCGGACATCCCATGGAAAAAAACCTCCTCATCACTGGCGGCTCCAGAGGTATTGGTGCTGCCACGGCAGTTCTGGCGGCGTCACAAGGTTATCGCGTCTGCATCAACTACCTGTCCGATCACGCCGCCGCCGAGCGCGTCTGCAGGCAGATTCGCGAAGCGGGAGGGCATGCCATTGCCGTCCAGGCGGACGTGAGCAATGAAGACGAAATCATTCGTCTGTTTTCCCGGGTGGATTCCGAATTGGGGCGCATCAGTGCGCTGGTCAACAACGCAGGGACCGTGGGCGAGGCATCGCGGGTCGAGAACATGTCCGAGTTCCGCATGCTCAAGATCATGATGAGCAACGTGGTCGGCCCCATGCTGTGCAGCAAACACGCGCTGCTGCGCATGCTGCCCCGTCATGGCGGGCACGGCGGCAGCATCGTCAACGTGTCGTCGGTGGCCGCGCGCCTGGGCTCGCCGGGCGAGTATGTCGACTACGCCGCGTCCAAGGGCGCCATCGACACCTTTACCCTGGGCCTGGCCAAGGA
>CAURWS010000488.1:0-4019 GCA_963528485.1 uncultured Pseudomonas sp.
GTGTTGTCGAATAGGCTGTGAAGTTTGAACACGCTCAGCGTGTGCCGCACTTGCCAGTGGTCGTTCAGCTCATAGGCCAGTTTCGAGCGCAGGGATTGTGCCTTGTCGTCAGTGAAGTCGCCCTCGGCGCCGTAGCTTGTGCTGCGGCTCACGTCTGCCGGGCGTCCATCGACGCCTGGGATGCCCCGGTCAGGGGTGCGGTTGTAACGGTTGTATTGGTATTGCACCAGCCAGTTCAGGTCCGGACTCAGTTGCCAGTTGATCGAGGGCGCGAACAACTGTCTAGTGCCGCTGACACCCTCGCGAAAGCTGTTGTTGTCCTTATTGCCGATGTTCAGGCGCAGGCTGAGGGTGTCGCTGGGGTCGGCGCTCAAATCGGCGTAAAGGCTGCGCAGGTCCTCGCTGCCACCTTGAACTTCGATCGATGAGCGCTGACCGGCCTGCGGCACTTTGCTCACCCGGTTGATGATTCCGCCTTGACTGCCGCGTCCATACAGCACGGCGGCCGGGCCTTTGAGCACATCGACGCGTTCGATGTTGTGCAGGTCGCGAATGTACTGGCTGTCGTCGCGGACGCCGTCCAGGTAGAAGTCGTGGCTGGCGTCGAAGCCCCTGATGCGCAGGGCGTCGAAGCGTGTGTCCGAGCCATCGCCGACGTTGGGGATGCCCCTCAGGGCCGCGCCCAGACTGTTTACGCCATAGCGTTTGAGATTCTCGGTCTTGATCGAATCTATCGCTTGGGGCACGTAGCGCACCGGGGTTGAGATTCGCGTTGCGGTGCTGGCTTCGATGACTCTGGGATCGTCGGTATCGGCATCGGCATGGATGTCGATTTCAGGCAGCGAAAGCGTTGAGGCGCAGGCCAGCGTTGAACTGATGAACAGGGACGAACCCATCATGGAGAGGGTGAAGCGGGTCGCAACAGGCATCGGCAGGGGTCTCCGGAAAAAACCGATGCGAATGATAGGAACGATCGAAAGGCTGGATTGCATAACATGTTATGCCCCAGCCACCCTCAATGTGTGCTTGGCCTGCTACCTGCGAGTCGCCCCTACGAACTCTGAAGCAGGCACTTACAACGCGTCCTGCAGATTCCCACGCAGCCCCAGCAAATCCTGCTGCAACGCCTTCAACTGCTCTAGATTTATCCCGCTGGCAGCCAGGATGCAGTGTGGAATGCGCTGGGCTTTTTTGTGCAGCGCCTTGCCTTGATCGGTCAGGGTCAACAGCACGACGCGCTCGTCTTCCTTGCTGCGGGTGCGGCGGATCAGGCCTTCGGTTTCCAGGCGCTTGAGCAGGGGCGTCAAGGAGCCCGGGTCGGTCAGCAGGCGCGTGCTGACTTCTCCTACCGTCAGCCCGTCGCGTTCCCACAGCACCAGCATGGCCAGGTACTGCGGGTAGGTCAGGTTCAGGTCCTGAAGCAATGGCTTGTAGACCTTGGTCATCATCAGGGATGTGGAATACAGGGCAAAACACAGCTGGTTATCCAGTAGCAACTCGTCGCAACTGCCAGCGCCAGCCGTGGTGAAGCTTTCGTCGGCGTTCATTGAAAGGGTTCTCGGTGACTCCACAGTGATCGCTAATTTAGTGCAATGATCTTTAATGCACCAGATAATTTCGGTAATCGGTTGCAGGGGATTTCTCTATCAGCAGCGTAGGAAACGCCCTCAGCGTTCGTAAACCACGTTTCGTGAACCGGCTCCCCACACTTCGTTGATGTTAACGGCCGCCTGCCGATTTCCCCGACACGCCTGACTGCGTAGCATGCGCGCTGAATTTATCCAGAGGACCGAACGTGATTGTCGATGTGTTGATTTACCTGCTGCTGGGCGCGGCCATGGGCACTTTGGGTGGCCTGTTTGGCATTGGCGGTGGGCTGGTGGCGATTCCCGCGCTCGGCGTGCTGTTCGGCCTGGATCAGCAACTGGCCCAGGGCACTGCGCTGTTGATGGTGCTGCCCAATGTGCTGCTGGCGCTGTGGCGATACAACCAGCGCAACCGGATTTCCGTGCGCAACGCGATGATGCTGATCGGGCCGAGCTTTTTCGTGTCCTGGCTGACATCGCTGTGGGCCGTGCGTATTGATGCTCAGAGCATGCGCGTTGGCTTCGTGGGTTTTCTCGTTGTGCTGACCCTGTTCAACCTGATCCAGATGTACTGGCGCAAGGGCAACGCCGATGCGCAACTGCGTCACAGCAAATGGCTGTGGGTACTGGGCGTGGGTTCCGGTGTGACGGCGGGCATGTTCGGCGTGGGCGGCGGGGTGATCGCGACGCCGATCCTGACCGGCGTTTTCGGCGCGACCCAGGTAGTCGCTCAAGGCCTGGCGTTGGCGCTGGCGGCACCTGCCACGGTGATCACCCTGACCACCTACGCTTTTCACGGTCATGTGAACTGGCTGATGGGCATCCCGTTGGCTATCGGTGGCCTGGCGAGCATCAGTTGGGGCGTGGCCCTGGCCCACAGCCTGCCTGAGCGTCTGCTGCGTTCGCTGTTCTGCGTGTTTCTGGTGCTGTGCGCGATCATGCTGTGTTTCAGGGTGTGAGGCTGCTCACAACCGCATTCACAACTTGAAACCCTCGGCGATGTGATCGGCCAGGCACTCGGTGATCGGCGAGGGATTGTTCGGATTGCGCAGCAGCACGATGCTCGCCGAGGGCAGTTGCGGCAACCCTTCAGCCTCGCCAAGCACCCGCAAGTCGGAAGTGATCAGGCTCTGCAGCTGCGCCGTCACCGCAAGGCCGGCGCTGACCACCGCCATGATCGCCGACAGGCTGGCGCTGGTGTAGGCGACGCGGTATTCACGGCCCGCCGCGTCCAGCGCATTGCTCGCCCACAGCCGGCAGAAACAGTCGCTGTTGAACATCGCCAGCGGAATCGGCGTTTGTTCATGGGGGCAGAAGCCGGCAGCCTCGGCCCAGACGAAACGCTCCTGGCGCAAGATCTGCCCGATCTCCTTGCCCGGCTCGCGAGTGACGATGCTCAGGTCAAGGTCCTGACGCTGCAACAGCTGCGCCGATGACTCGCAATGCACCTCGACCTGAATCAGCGGATAGGCCTGAGCGAAACGCGACAGGATGCCCGGCAGAAAGCGCATGACGTAATCGTCCGGGGTGCCGATCTTCACCGTGCCGATCATGTGCGGCTCGCGCAGCGTGTTGAACACCTCGCTGTGCAATTTGAGGATGCGCCGCGCGTAGCCCAGCAGCACCTGGCCTTCGGCAGTGAGGTTCAACACGCGGCCGTCTTTCTGGAACAGCGGTCGCTGCACCACGTCATCTTCCAGCCGCTTCATCTGCATGCTGACCGCCGACTGCGTGCGGTTGACCACTTCGCCGGCCTTGGTGAAACCGCCCTGATCGGCGATCGCGACAAAGGTGCGCAGCAGCTCGCTGTCGATACTCGGGTAGGTGGCCATCGCATCAATCTCCCAGATGCAGTGCATCAGAAACATTCGTTGGATTGATCTTAATCCCGGGCAGAGAATCTAGCCATCCCCACTTGGAGGGCAAGATGATGAAAGGTCAAAAAGGTTATGTACTGGTACTGAAAACCCTGTCCCATGATTCGGTGATCGAACGCGCCTGGCACGCCGTGACGCTGCAGATCGCCCGCTGGCGCAAGCTGCACAGGGAGCGCGCACTGTTGGCGAGCCTGAGTGATGACGCGCTGAAGGACATTGGTCTGTCGCGGGCCGATGTGCTCGAAGAGGCCGAGCGGCCATTCTGGGATGATCCGATGAAGCATTGATCCCCCGTCTGTGGCAGTAGAGCTCGGCGGCGGCGCTCCTCTTATCGCTACCGCCGGCGAGCCGTGCTGCTACCCATCATGTAGGCGTTCAGGTAGGTTGGGGGTTCGACCAGGAGGTCCTGAATGCCTGCAGAACTGCCGATCCAACACTCGCTGTCCCTCAAGCAAGCTCGTCGTCTGGCGCTGTCGGCCCAGGGTTTCAATGGCCGCCAGCCGCCTGCGACGATCACCTCTGGCCACGTCACGCAATTGATCGAGCGCCTGGGTGT
>CAURWS010000489.1:0-4017 GCA_963528485.1 uncultured Pseudomonas sp.
CAAATACCTGAGCGGCCGGCTCAAGGGCGCTGCCGCTCCTGACACCCCCAACCAGCTTCACCAGACGTCCCTGATCCCGAGCTTCGACCAAGGTGTTCAATGCAGCTTCTCCCGGTCGCGCCGCCACCCACTCATCGATCCAGCGGTTGGACAGTGGAACGGCGGCGTTCGGCCTGAGCGTCTGGAATTCCACCTGCGCGGCAGTAACGAAATGCGTGTTGAGCATATAGAGCTGCTCCTGCCCGGGGCGTCTAAACAACAGAACCGACCGCACCTGTAACACCGCTTCGCTTTCGGAGACCAACCGATAGCCCGCGTCGGTGAGCAACGCCGACATGAAATCGCGCAAGGCGGTTTTCGCGGGTGCGCCTATGTGCATACCACCGGTCACCCGGTCCAGCAGGGTCACCAGCGAAGGCTTTGAAACGCTGAAATCCAGGCGTTTGAAATCCTGTATCGAGGGGCCATAACTGATCCACAGCCGAGCCGTCGAGGTGCCTACCCCAGTGAAATGAGCGCCTTCGAGCATCAGCAGCGGATCATTCAACTGCGCAAACGGCGCCAGTTGCCCCCTCTTCCAGGCGTTGAGGGTGGCTTTCATATTGATCAGCCGGGTTGCCGTCAGCCCGGTGTGCCCCTGATCAGCCGCGTTGAAGATTTTCTCGGCAAGAATCCGGCAGCTGACCGGGCTCAGCCCCGGCCGCGCTTCCTCCACCAGATGCTGGATCTTCAAGCGAAACAGCGGGCCATGCACCGTCCAGTGCCCGTCCTTGAAAGACGCCATGGCCGGCTGGTTGAAACGGTCGCGGCGAATGGTTTCGTTGAGGCCTGAGAAGCTGTCCTCCAGGGTCGTCGGACTTTTCAGGAACACGATTGAAGGGTTCTGGCTGGCGCCGCGGGGCAGGATGTCGTAACGCTGGCCGTCGATCTGCACGAAGGTGCTTCCCGGCTCATCGGTGAGTCGGAAGATCGGTGGGAGGACTTCGACCTGTTGCACCCTGCCAGCGTCATCCAGAGGGCGGCCCCAACGCTTCCAGCGGTCGGCGCCGTCCAGCGCATCGCGCAGCGCCGAAGGTTGAGGTGGGTCCTTGCGTTTGCCACCGCTGGTACCCGGTTGCGGTTCGGCTGGCGGCTGCCGACGATAGGCCTCGGCCCATTCAGGGGTCGCCTTGTGTTTCTGGTAGTGCACGGCGATGTCCAGCTCCAGCCTGCGTTGGCGATCAGCAGGGAATTCGAACTGATCGAGCAACTCCCGGGCGTGCCGATTCTTGAACGCGGGGTCGCCGTGAGCCTGGGCGATCAAGGTTTCGGCAATGGTCGAGCGCATGCCGCCCCGCAACCCGACGTCCGAGTGGTACACCCAGGCGCCGTTGTCGAATCGCACGGGCGGTTCAAATCCGTGAATGGCGGTCTTTTTCAGACGCAGCGTTTGCTCGCCCGCACGCCGGTACACCCCGTAGGCGTGGCCCTCGCGCTCGATCCACAGCTGACCGTCCTTGAGCAGCGTGCCGAGATCACGCCCCGATTGCGGCACCGCGTCAGTGAGGGTCTTTGACACTTCATAACCCTCGAACGGCTTCAGCACGTGCTGGCGCAGGCCCGACGCCGCACTGCCCACTCGAGAGCCGCGGCGCGCCATCCGCCCCAGCACGAACACACTGGCGGCCCCCGGAATCACCGACATGGCCACGTCCAGCACGCTCATCGCCGTGCTGCCCAACGCCAGCAGCCCGTCGTCCAGGCGCCCTTCTCTAAAGGCCTGCATGGCGTCGTGGCCATCCAGCCAGCCGTCCTGCACACTGACCAGGGTGCCGATGCCGGGAAGCAAGCCCAACAGGGCTTTCAGGTACACCACGTAGGTTTCCCCCTGCTCCCGGTTCTGCTCGGTCTGGATGTCGAAACGGGTGCGCGCGCGACTCTGGATCGCCTGGTGCAGCATCCAGGCGCGGGTGTTGAGTTGCTGGGCCGCCAGTTGCAGGTCGAGTGCCGGGACGAACTGCAAAAAGCCCCCAAACCCACGCGCCAGCGCCTGATTGATGTAGCTGACATGCCTGGCGACCTGCTGAGCTTGCAGCGTGCGTTGAGCCAGGTAACTCACGAGCGCAGGCGTACTGATCATCTGCTGAATCAGTCGGGATTTGGCCGATGCGGGATCAGCCCCCTCGATGGTCAGCAAATCCCCGGGCGCGTCCGGCAGATAAATCACAGTGTGGTTCGAGGCTTTGCTGCGGATCGCGCACAGCCCGCTCAACGTGTGGCTGTCCTGCTCGCCACTGACCGAGGTGCCCGGCTTGAACTGCAGCCAGTTCATCTCGATGCCCGCGGCATCGCTTTCGGCCTGAGAGCGAGACTGCGCTGCCAGTTGCAGCAACAGACCACCCTCCAGGCTCAGGCGCCGACGCTTGATTTCGCAGAACGCCTCAAGCTCGATCTTGCGCTGATAGGGTTCCAGCAGGCGCTCGGCGTCGAGCTGCTGCGCCGTGGACGCGGGGGCCAGTCGGAAGACTTCTTTGAGCAACTGGCGATAGTGCAGCGCAACGTCCAGCTGCGGGATGACCGCATGCAGCCAGGTGCCCGTCAGGCGTGAGGTGCCGCGGATCTCGGCAAAATCGAAGCGCCGCGCCATCTGCGCGTCATCCGCTGCGAAATTGCGCTCGGCCAATGCCGACAGCGTCAGGTGTTCACGTTCGGTGCTGGCGACCCATGGGGCGAAGTAATTGATCACCCTTCCGTATTGGGGGTCGATGCGGTAGTCGCGCCAGACCCGTTTCGGCAGCGCGACAGTGATCAGATCAGGGTCGAGGTCGATGCCCAGATCGGCCTTTATCCGCGCCTTGATGCGCGTTCGGACGAAATCGTCAAACGAAGGCAGCACTTGATCCAGATGATCTTCGAGCGCTTGGGCGCTGGCGTGGTACTCGGTGAGCCGCTGAGTGTATTCGTCGCGAACAGACTGCTCGACGGCGCTCAGCCAGGCGGGCATCGCCACGCTGAGTGAGTGCAGGGGTTGATCGTGGGGTTCGTCTGCGCTCAGCAGATCGAGGGGCTGTAATACGGTGCCGGTCATGGCGGACTCCAGGTGCGTGAGATGCACTGGAGTGTTCACAGATCGGAACGAGGCGTGCGGTACATAGGTATCGGACGAAAAAAAGCCCGCAGTGTGGGGCGGGCAAGAGGAACAGGGGCATAGCAATGATGAAGGTGGAAAGTGTTGCTCAGCTGCCGCGATAGGTGGAATAGCTGTACGGCGAAATCAGCAGCGGGACGTGGTAGTGATCCTGGCCGGCGTCGATGCCGAAACGCAGCACCACTTCGTCAAGGAACGCCTGATCGCCCAGCTTCACGCCCTTGGCGCGGTAATAGTCTCCGGCGCTGAATTGCAGCTGGTAGACACCCGAACGGTAATCATCGCCCTGTAACAAGGGGGCGTCGCAGCGACCGTCGCTGTTGGTCAGGGTTTCGGCGATCTTTTCCAGACGGTCGCCTTCGACCCGATACAGGGCAACGCGAATCGCGCTCCCGGGGCAGCCGTGCGCGGCGTCCAGCACGTGTGTGGTCAGTCGTACCATGGCTTGTCGGAGCCTCTTGTCTGATTTAAAAAAAGGGGTCGCACTCTTTCGGTGCCTTGCGGCCCTGAAGAATGGTGAACGATGAGCGATTAAGACACTTTTCATAAAAATTGTACACAATAAAAATCACTTTTTCTGAACAGCCACTCCACCATCCCGAAAAAGCACCGAAGTGGCGGGTCTTGCGGAATGTATTGAGGTTTTTCCGCAGTTCCTGACCACTCAGGCAAGTTTCTTGCAGCGACGTCTGTCATCAGAAAAGCGAAAAAACAGGCTTACAAATCGCGAATAAAGTTGTATACAATCGTCCCATCGCAGCGGCAGTGCCCCCTCACGATCACCCGCGTTGCACGATCAGTGACAGCCACCGCCACAGACAACACGTAGATAAGGAAGATTGCAGTGAGCGCCGACTATCCACGCGACCTGATCGGTTACGGCAGTAACC
>CAURWS010000490.1:0-4003 GCA_963528485.1 uncultured Pseudomonas sp.
ATGCGTTTTTTGTGGTCTTAAACCAAGCACAGCGGCTTTTTCTTGCGTTGATGTCGGGGGATTCCCTGGTACGGGGTTTCTTTTGATAATTTTTTCACTGCAATTTTGACGTGCGGGGCACCCCCGCTCCTACTATCATTCGGTGAAAGGCCATTCAGCTCCAATTAAGTCCGGGATTGCTATTATCGCCACCCAGCCCATCACGTTGCCCACCCATGCCTGATCACTTCCCGCGCGCCCTGCCCGACCGCTTCTTCAACCGCGACGCCCAAACCCTCGCCCGCGATCTGCTGGGCAAGGTGGTGCGTCACAAGGTCGGTGAGTTGTGGCTGTCGGCGCGCATCATAGAGACAGAAGCCTATTACCTCGAGGAAAAAGGCAGCCACGCGTCCCTCGGCTACACAGAAAAACGTAAGGCTTTGTTTCTGGATGGCGGCCACATCTATATGTACTACGCGCGCGGCGGCGACTCGCTGAACTTCAGCGCCGAAGGACCGGGCAATGCCGTGCTGATCAAATCAGCCTATCCGTGGGTCGACGCCTTCTCCGACGAGAACAGCCTGGCGCAGATGCAACTGAACAACCCCGACGCCAGCGGCAACGTACGTCCGCCGCAGCGCCTGTGCGCGGGCCAGACCCTGCTGTGCAAGGCCTTGGGCCTGAAAGTGCCCATGTGGGACGGCAAACGTTTCGACCATGAGCAGATTTTTGTCGAAGACGTTGGCCAGAAACCCGCGCAGATCATCCAGACCACTCGCCTGGGCATCCCCTCCGGGCGCGACGAGCAACTGATGTATCGCTTCGTCGACGCCACCTACGCCCGGTTCTGCACACGGAACCCGGTACGACGCGGGCAAGTCGAAGGCCGCGACTACTTCATCATCGAGCAAGGAAACTGACCCATGGGCGCATGGCTCGACAGCATCACCTCCTGGCTGAGCGCCAACCCGTCCTGGCTGGGCGCGGCGGTCTTTCTGGTGTCATTTCTCGAATGCATGGCGATTGCCGGGATCATCGTGCCAGGCACGGTGGCACTGTTCGCGATCGCCGCGCTGGCGGGCAGCGGAATCCTGCCGCTGAGTGAGGCCTTGTTGTTGGGCTTTCTCGGCGGGCTGCTGGGGGATCTGATTTCCTACTTCCTGGGTCGACGTTTCCATCAGAACATTCGGCGTTTACCTGGGCTGCGCCATCACCCGGAATGGATCGCCGGCGCCGAGACCTACTTCCAGCGCTACGGCATCGCCAGCTTGCTGGTCGGTCGTTTCATCGGCCCGCTGCGACCAATGTTGCCGATGGTGGCCGGGATGTTCGACATGCCCTTCGTGCGCTTTTTCGCGGTCAGCGTGGTGGCGGCGGCGGGCTGGTCGATGGCCTACATCATGCCGGGCTGGGCGACCGGGGCGGCGATTCGGTTGCCGCTGCCCGAAGGTTTCTGGCCTGAGGCCGCTGTGGTCGGCGCGGGTCTGGCGATTCTGCTGGGGGTGGCCATTCAGAGCAGCGTGCGGGCCAAGCCTTACGCCACCAAACTGATCGCACTGGCCAGCCTGATCATGCTCACGGCCGTCTTTCTCGGCTGGCCATATCTGGCCCACCTTGACCAAGGGGTGATGACCCTGGTGCAGGAGCATCGCAGCGAGACCGCACAGAATTTCGTGGTGTTGGTCACCGGCCTGGGCGACTTCAGGACGCAGTTCTGCGCAGCAGCGGTATTGCTGATCGTGCTGGTAGCAATGCGACAGTGGCGCCACGCGATCTTTGCCTGCGCGACCACGCTGGGGGCGGCGATTCTGAATCAGACGATGAAGCACACCTTCGCCCGCGCGCGCCCGGAAATCCTGGCCGAACCCCTCGCGACCTACAGCATGCCCAGCGGCCACGCCTCGGCCTCGTTCGCGCTGTTCATGACGCTGGCGGTGCTGGCCGGGCGCGGGCAACCCGTGAGGCTGCGTCTGACCTGGCTGTTGTTGGGCGCAATTCCGGCGGCGTCGATCTGCGTGTCGCGGGTGTACCTGGGGGTGCACTGGCCGACCGACGTGCTGGCCGGGATGCTGCTGGCGTTCTTCACGTGCGCGGCGAGCCTGGCGTTCGTGCAGAACAAGCAGTCCTTGCCTGCCCTGCCGATGCGCGTGTGGTGGGTGCTGTTACCGGCGATCGTCCTGGTGCTGGGCGGGTTTGCCGCGCATTCGCTGACCCATGGGCTGGTTCGGTACGAATACTGAGCAAGGCACTTTCACGAAATTTTCTGGAGAAGCCCTCACCTGTGGGAGTGAGCGTGCTCACGAAAGCGGCCGTACATTCACCGCATCATCAGTGCCTGAAATACGGTCTTCGTGAGCAAGCTCACTCCCATAAGGATCCCCACCCACCCGAGTCAAGCCTGCATATCCCCCTGCATCTCATCGAGCAGATCCTGAATGGCATCAAGCCGTTCCTCGGCGTCGTCGATTTCCAGCAGTTCGATCTTGTCTTCTTCGGCAAACGGCAGCAGGTACGCCAGCTGATTGGAGAGCGACTGCTGCCCGCTCGCCGTGAGCCCCATGTTCAACGCAGCGACCATCGGGTGTTCGGCCAAGGCCGCCAGCAACGCCACCAGGTCGTCGTCCTCTTCCTGCAACGGCCGCTCCTGTGGATCTTCCAGCCACTCCACTTCGGCGATCAGCAGGTTGTCGCGCTGGGCCTGGGCATCAGTCACACGAAAACGCCGGCCACCGACCACGCGAATTCCCAACAGGCCGTTGTCCTGCTGCTGGAAGTCGGTGACCAGGGCTTCGCAGCCGATCTGCGAGAAGCCTTCGGGAACATCGCCCACTTCGCTGCCTTCGGTGATGCACACAACGCCAAAGCCTTCGCCCTGCTTCATGCAGCGGCCAATCATGTCCAGATAGCGCGCCTCGAATATCTGAAGGTCCAGCACGCACCCGGGGAACAGCACAGCGTTCAGCGGAAACAAAGGCAGCTACATAAACCCATCCTCAAGCAACCAGAGACACCGCCAGCGGCAAGAACAAGGCCGTGGCGACACCCATCAAACTCATGGCCAGCGCCGCAAAGGCGCCGCACTCTTCACCTTCCTGCAAGGCGGCCGATGTACCCACCGCGTGGGCCGTCAGCCCCAGGGCCATGCCTCGTGCTTCCGGGCTTTGCACACCGGCCAGGGTTAACAGACCGGGGCCGAATATGCCGCCAATGACGCCGGTGATCAACACGAACACCGCCGCCAGCGCTGCCACGCCACCGATCTGCTCGGCGACCAGCATCGCAATCGGCGAAGTCACCGACTTCGGCGCCATGGTCATCAGAATCATGTGATCGGCGCCGAGCACCCAGCCCAGCCCCACACACAACGCCGTCGCCACGACCCCGCCAATCACCAGCGTAGTCAACACCGGCCAGAACAACTGGCGGATTCGTCGCAGATTCAGATAAAGCGGCACCGCCAGCGCCACCGTCGCCGGGCCCAACAGAATGCTGAGGATTTCGGTGCTCTTGCGGTACTCGGCGTAATCCAGCCCGCAGATGACCAGCACGCCGATCACCACCAGCATCGACACCAGGACCGGCTGCAGGAACACCCAGCGGGTTTTCTCGTACCCTGCGAGCACCAGTTGGTAGGCGCCCAGGGTGATGGCGATGCCGAACAACGGGTGATGAATCACCGACAGCCACGCGCCTTGCCAGTCCAGACTCATGACGGCTCCCGGCGCAGCATTTGGCGACGTGACTGCCGATTGATGAGCTTTTGCATCAACCAGCCGGAAAACGTTAGCGAGATCATCAACGACAATACCAGCGACCCTACAATGGCCCAGAAATCGTCAGCGATCTGCCCGGCGTAAACCATCACGCCCACGGCAGGCGGCACCAGCAACAGCGGCAGATAGCGCAGCAGGCTGCTGGCGGCCAGGCTGATGGGCTCGCTGACTTCGCCACGGATCATCAGGTAAATCATCAACAGCACCAGGCCAATGATCGGCCCCGGCAGTATCGACAGGAATAAATGATT
>CAURWS010000491.1:0-3985 GCA_963528485.1 uncultured Pseudomonas sp.
CCCCGCAGGCCACTCGATCACCACCACCGCCCAGAGGCATCGGCATGTCCGAGTGATTGTCGCCGCCGGCATGAATCATTAGCGCGTGGCCTTTGATTTCGGAGATTTTCTTCAAGCGCGGCGCCAGCACCGGGTAATCGGCAGTGCCTTTGGCGGTGACGTAGATGGCAGGCAGGTCGCCCAGATGGCCGTCGGCGTAAGGGCCCAGATGCTTGCCGGTCTTGGCCGGATCGAAGTGCCCGCCGGCAGCCAGTGCCGCGCCTTTTTTGCCATCCTTCACGCCCACGTCACAGCTGCCGTTTTCATGCACGTGAAAGCCATGGATGCCCGCAGGCAGGGAGCTGAGTTTGGGGGTGAACAGCAGGCCGTAGGCGGTCTCGCTGATGGTGATCTGGCCGATGGGTTGAGGGGCGCCTTCGACGCTGACCAGATTGATCGGGACATCCAGGGTTTCGGCCTGAGCCATGGAGGAAAGGGCGCCCAGGCTGAGCGTGCTGAAAAGACCGAGCCACAGAAAAGGTTTCATATGCGTTCCATCGAATGTGTGGGGATGCGACGTTCAGCGTAGCCGAACGGCCCGCAGCTCTCGGGGCTGCCCTGGTTTTGAGTGTTTCAGCAGATGTAGGTTCGAGCGAATTGCTCAGCGCAGGTGCTGCGGCGGGATGGCATAGGTGCCGACCACATGGGCCACGGCGTCCGGCAGGCCCTCGGAATACAGCGATACCTCGCCAATGGCCAGGGTCTTGCCGACTTTCATCAGTTGGCACTGGGCAATGATCCGCCGTCCGGCCTCGGGTTTGCGCAGGAAGTTGATGGTCAGGCTGGTGGTCACCGTCAGCGGCACGATCCCGATGACCCCCAGCACCGCCACATACAGCGCCACATCCGCTACGGCCATCAGCGTTGGCCCCGACACCGTGCCGCCGGGGCGCAGATCCGACTCGTTGACCACCTGAGAAATCGTCGCCCGCTGCTCGCCGACTGCCTCGACGACGATCCGCGTCTGCGGAAACTCCCGGGCAATGAACGCCGCGATCTCTTCTTTGCTCGCCATGCTGTGCTCCTGCGAAATGGGCATCGCAAGCCTTCATGAGCAGGCGGGGAATGTCAACGCGCAGACTCTGCAGGGGAAGCTGATTCGCCAGGGAGTCTGTGGCCGATGTAGCTGCGTCGGCTATACGCAAGCGTCGTCACCATGCCCCTCACAATACCTGCGTGCCTACAGACATGACAAAGCCTGCGTCCGGCTGTGCGGGATAACTGCGGCTAAACAGGACTGCGATCTTTGAGCGGTTTTAGACTAGTATTGCCTTTCGATTCAAAAGGTTGTCACGGACGGTGACGGAGCAGGGCGCGCATTCACACGCTGGTAATCGGTATCGATCTCTCCACGACCACCTGCAAGGCCATCGCCTGGGATGTGCGGGGCATGTTGGTGGCGCAGGCACGGGCGCCGTTGACGCTGTCCCGGCCTGCGCCGAACGCCTATGAGCAGGATCCGCAGGACTGGTGGCGGGCCGCGCAACGGGCCTTGAAGAGCCTGATGCCGCAGATCGAAGGCAAGGCCATCGCCGCCGTTGCCATTGTCAATCAGCGCGAAACCGTGGCCGTCACCGACGCCGAGGATCGCCTGTTGCGCCCGGCGATTCTCTGGCTTGACGAGCGTCGCAAGGACGAGGTGGCCGCGCTGTGTCAGCGGGTCGGGCATGAGCGCCTGCACCGCATCACCGGCAAACCCCACGACTGGGCGCCGGCCATTTACAGCCTGGCGTGGATGGCCGATGCCGAGCCCGCGTTGTTCACCCGGATTCGTCACGTCTACGAACCCCACGCCTGGCTGGTTCGCCAACTGACCGGGCAGTTCGTCACCAGTTGGGCCAGCGCCGATCCCTTTGGCGCGTTCGACATTCATCAGCATCGGTGGGCCGACGACGTGCTCAAGGCGTTGCCCATTGCCTTGAGCCCCGATTGCTTTCCCCCTGCTTCAGCTCCCGGCTCAGTGTTGGGCGTTGTTACGAAGAAGGCCGAAGCGTTAACCGGTTTGCCCGCCGGCACGCGAGTGGTGGCCGGCGGCGGGGACGGGCAGGCGGGGGGCTTGGGGATCGGTGTGGTCAGCGCAGGCAGCGCGTACTTGAATCTGGGCACGGCGATTGTCTCGGGCGTCTACGCCGAAACGCCCATGGTCAACGACGCCTTTCGCACCCTGTGCGCCATCGACCGGCAAGGCTATGTGCTGGAAACCTCACTGCGTTCCGGCACCTTGCTGATCAACAGCCTGCTCAAGCAGTTTTTCGACATCGACGTGGTGGCCCAGCCCGACAGCCTGCTACGTCTGGAAGTCGAGGCATCGCGAGTGGCGCCAGGCAGCGCGGGGCTGATTCTGCTGCCGTACTGGAACGGCGTGATGAACCCGTATTGGGATCAGGACGCTCGCGGCTGTCTGCTGGGGTTGTCGCCGGACCATGGCCGCGCCGAAATCTATCGCGCCGTGCTCGAAGGCATCGCCCTGGAGCAGGCGGTGGCGACGCAGCACATGGTCGAGGCGACCGGCGAGCCGGTGAACGCCTTTGTCGCCATCGGCGGCGGGGCGGCGAGCCGACTGTGGTGCCAGATCATCGCTGACATCACCGACCGGCCGGTGATTCGCGCCACAACTCAAGAGGCCTCGAGCCTCGGCGCAGGCGTCGCGGCAGCCGTGGGTGCAGGCTGGTACGCGGATTTTGTCAGCGCCGCGCAGGTCATGACTCAGGATGGCGAAACCTTTCTGCCCAACCCGGCGTTGCGGGAGTTCCATCGTGAGCTGCTGGGGTTATACAGCGAACTTTACCCGCGTCTGCGCGACTTTTATCCGCGCCTGGCCAGGCTCAACCCCAGCGCTAACCCGCGCTGAAGCCGCCGTCCACGGTCAAGGTCACGCCGTTGATCATGGCTGCGTCGTCACTCAGCAAGAAGGCGATGGTCGAGGCGATTTCGCTCGGTTGAACGAAGCGCCCCAGCGGGATGCGCGACAGCATCGAGGCCGACTTGGCCGGATCACTCCAGGCTTTCTCGGCCATCGGCGTCAGGGTCACCACCGGGTTGACGCTGTTCACCCGAATGCCGTGGGGCCCCAGTTCCACAGCCATGACCCGGGTCATCGCATCCAGCGCCGCTTTCGACGCGCAGTAGGCCAGATGGTCGCGAGTGCCCACCGCTGCGGCGAGGCTTGAGACGTTGACGATGGCGCCAGGCACGCCGCGTTTGATCAGGTCTCGGGCGACCACTTGGGCAATCACCATCGGCGCGCGGGTGTTGACTGCCATCAGGTGATCGAAGGTCTCGACCGAGGTGTCGAGCACCGACTCAAGCTCGACGACCCCAGCGCAATTGACCAGCAGATCGATGGGCAGCATCGTCGCCACGGCGGCCTGGGTCGCAGCGGCATCGGCGAGGTCGACCACCAGCGTCTGTTCGCAGTAGGCGAGGTCGTCGGGGTTGCGCCCCAGCGCGATCACCTCGGCCCCGCAGCGGGTCAGCCATTGCACGGTTTCCCGGCCGATACCCTTGCCAGCGCCGGTGACCAGAATGCGTTTGCCGATGAAGTCGTGGGTGGCCATGGTGGAGCTCCGGAGCGGGGTTTAAAAAAAGCGTCAGAGCGCTTGTGCGAGCAGTTCGGTCGCGGCGCTTTCGTCGATCACCAGTTCATGAACGACGTTGCGCAGTAGCACCGCGCGAATGATGTCGGCCTTGTACGGTCCGCCGGACACCAGGATGACTTTCTTGATCTTGCGCAGGTCTTCGGGGTCCAGGGATATCGCGCGACGATTGAGCGGGTGATTGACCTCGATGCCGTCGCGGTCCAGCCAGTGCCCGAGCAGGTCGCCCACGGCCCCGGCAGCGCGCAGGGAGCGGGCGTCTTCCGGATTGACCAGCCCCAGTTCCAGCATCAGCGAGCGCTCGCTCAGATCGCCCACGGTGAGCAAGGCAACGTCGGCATGGCGGGCCT
>CAURWS010000492.1:0-3981 GCA_963528485.1 uncultured Pseudomonas sp.
CGTAAGTACCTGCAAGTCCTCCAACGTATCCTCCACCTAAGCCTCCTACAAGCTTTGCTCCCTCTATGAACTTAACCTGGGTGCAAAGTTCTTCCCTTCCCATCGAGCAAGCTTCTTCAATTTCTAGATAGGTCGAGTAGGCATTCAACGCAATCCCGATGAGCGTTCCCGCCTTCATCAGCCTGGAAGCCTTGGCAATATTATCCAAACGCTCCTTGTACCCTCTTAACTCCTGCGTGTGCAGGTAGCTCTTGGTGGATATCACGAGCATTTTCTTGATCGAACCCTGGTTGTGCATCCCTGTCCCATAGCGGGCGATGCCCTCCAGTTGACCATCGTGCTTGGCGAACAGCACGCGCCGCTGATTGATGAACTCCTGCCGGGCGATGGGTGTGCCGCGTTTGAGGGCCAATTGGTGCAGCCGTTCGATGTCTTGCAGTGTCTTCTCGATACCTTTCAGGTGGTTTTCCCAAGCACCGGTCGCGCTGCCAATGCCCACCGACGAATATCCCAATATTTTCTGCAGCATGTCGTAGTTCTTGACGACCAGCCCGTCAAGGTCGCCCAGAGTCTGGCGCAGTGAGTGATGGGTGCCGTAGGCGAGCCTGACCATTTCTTGCTCATCGGGCGTTATCGTTGGATTGGCCTCGTCTCCCACAACGATGAGCTGTCCGGCCATCACTAGCGTGTTGTAAATGTGCGAGTTGAGTTTGTCGAATTTCGCGCCGCCGTTGACCTTGGACTTGATGAGGTTGTAGCCCTCAACTCGATCATTGATGAACACATAAGCCTTACCTGGCGCTGCCATTTTCCTGTCCCTGAGAAATGCCGAGCGCAGGAGGATAGGGAAAATGGCGGGGGGCTTGCGACGGCCTGAGGCCCGGATTGGGCAGATTCAGAACAGCCCTACCGTAGTAGTCGTAACGTCCTACACAATCAGGGGGCATTCGAGGCGATGCGAGCTCATGCCTCCGGCTGCTCAGCTTTCACCGACTGGATAAACGCCTGCATTGCTGACGACTGAATCCGATGGCGTCGTGTGATCAGGCCGTAAGGCGGCAGGCGCGCTTCGAAATCGATGGGCAGCACCGCCAGCAAATCACGCCCGGCGTAGTCTTCGACCACGGACACCGGGGTCACGCCGAGCATGTCGGTCTGCTGCACGAGGGACAGCAGGGTCATGATCGAGGTGGTTTCGACGATGCTGCTGGGCACATCGACCCTCGCGTTGTGGAACACCTGATTGATGATCGCGCGCATGGGGCTTGGATGCTGTTGCAGCACCCAGGTCTCATTCTGCAGCGTCGCCCAGCTCAGCCCTTTGGCCTGAACCAGCGGGTTCTGCGCCCCGGCAATCACGCATAAAGCTTCTTCGCCGAGGCTGTCGAACTGCAATTCTTCGGCCCGCGCGCCACCGGGGATGCGCCCCAGCACCACGTCGAGCTGATCCTGCAACAGCGCCTGAACCAGCACGTCGCTGGTGTCGACCTGAATGCTCATCGACAGGCGCGGGTGGCTTTTCTTCAAGGTGGCGATGGTCCGGGTCAGCAGGCCCGAGGCCAGCGCAGGAATTGCCCCGACTGCCACGCGCCCCAGGTTGCCGGACTCCAGCGCTACCAATTCTTCGCGCATGCCGCTCAGCTCGGCGAAAACCATGCGCGCGTAATAGATGACGGTTTCGCCAAACGGCGTTGGGCGCATGCCGCGGGGCAGGCGCTCGAACAGCTCGACGCCGAGTAGATCCTCGGCCTCGTGCAGCATCTTGGTCGCCGCCGGTTGGGTCATGCCGATGTTGTCCGCCGCCCGGCGCAGCGAGCCGAACTCCTGCAGGGCCAGCATCAGCCGCAACTGGCGCAGGCGCAGGCGGCTGTGGATAACACTGGCGTCGGGAATTCGGGTCATGTGGCTCGCTCGCATTGTTGTTTGCGGCGAGCCTGACAAGAACTGCAAGCCATTGCCAGCGTTGCGTGTCATCACAGGGTTTTCGCCTTGATCGAATGACGCGCGCGCCAACCGAACGCAGCTTTGATGCTGCCCGAGATCAGCGGCCAGAACAGCATCAGCAGCGCGGCGGTGGTCAGGCTGCCCACCAGCGGGTTGGACCAGAAAATCCCCAACTGACCATCCGAAAACAGCATCGACTGACGAAACGCATCTTCAGCCTTGTCGCCCAACACGGCCGCCAGCACCAGTGGCGCAATCGGGTAGCCGAGTCTCTTGAACAGATACCCCAGCGCGCCGAAGCCCAGCATCAGCATCACGTCGAACATCGAGTTATGCACCGAGTACGCGCCAATAGCGCAGACCATGATGATGATCGGCGCGATGATCGAGAACGGGATGCGCAGGATCGAGGCGAACAGCGGCACCGTTGCCAGCACCACCAAGAGGCTGACCACGTTGCCCAGGTACATGCTGGCGATCAGGCCCCAGACGAAATCATGCTGCTCGGCGAACAGCGTCGGGCCAGGGTGCAGGCCCCAGATCATCAGGCCCCCGAGCATCACCGCCGCCGTCGCAGAGCCCGGAATGCCCAGGGTCAGCATCGGCAGCAGGGCGCTGGTCCCGGCGGCGTGGTCGGCGGTTTCCGGGGCGATCACCCCTTCGATCTCGCCTTTGCCGAAGTTGTCGCGATTCTTCGAGAAGCGTCGCGCGATGCTGTAGCTCATGAAGGAAGCGGCAGTCGGGCCTCCCGGCGTCACGCCCATCCAGCAGCCAACGATGGTGCTGCGCAGAATGGTGAACCAGTAGCGCGGCAGTTTGGCCCAGGTGCGCAGGATCACCATCGGCGTGATGCGCGCATGTTCGCCCCGGAACACCAGGCCCTCTTCGACGGTGCAGAGGATTTCGCCGATGCCGAACAGACCGATCACCGCCACTTCGAAGCTGATGCCGGTCATCAGTGCCGGTTGATCGAAGGTCAGGCGCAGGTTGCCGGAGACGGTGTCCATGCCGACAGCCGCCATGGCGAAGCCGATCATCATCGCCACCACAGTCTTGAGCGGCGGGTTCTTGCTCATGCCGATGAAGGTGCAAAAGGCCAGCAGGTACACCGCGAAGAACTCCGGTGAGCTGAAGGTCATGGCGAATTCGGCGATGCGCGTGGAGAGGAATGTCAGCAGCAACACCCCGGCCAGTGCACCGATCAGCGCCGAGCTGAAGGCTGCGGTCAGGGCCTCGGCGGCGCGGCCATCGCGGGCCATGGGGTAGCCGTCGAAGGTGGTCGCCACCGACGAGGGCTCGCCGGGAATGTTGAACAGGATCGAGGTGATGGACCCGCCGAACAGCGCCCCCCAGTACATGCACGACAGCAGGATGATCGCCGAGACCGGCGACATGGTGAAGGTGATCGGCAGCAGCAACGCCACGCCGTTGGGGGCGCCCAGGCCTGGCAGCACGCCGACCAGAATGCCGAGCAACACGCCCACGACCATCAGCCCGATATGGCCGGGCGTGAGGATCAGGTTCATGCCTTGCAGCAGAGAATCGAATTCGCTCATTTCAGCGATCTCCAGGCGGTGGCAATCAGGTCGCCCAATGGGCCTGCGTCCAGCGGCACCTTGAACCACAGATCGAAGATCAAATAGCTGGCAAGCACCGCGCCGATGGAGATGCTCGCGATCATCAACAGCCCGTAGGGTTTGGCCCGCACCTTGTCGCGCCACATGAACCAGGCGATGAACACCGCTGAGGCCAGATAAATGCCAGTGAAGGGCATGGCGCAGACGAACAGCGCAATCGGGATGAACACCGACAGCACCTGACGGAATTCGCCCCGGCTGACGAAAATGATGCTCAGGGGTTTCCAGCGAATGATCGTCAGCACGCCATTGGCCAGGCTTGCGCTGGCCAGCAGCAGGCCGATGTAGAACGGGAAATAACCCGGTTCAGGGCCTGCGTCGCCCCAACCAATGCCTTGCTCGACGCTGCCAGACATCACCACCGCGCCGAGCACGAAGGTAAAAAGAGCCAGGCCAAGCT
>CAURWS010000493.1:0-3975 GCA_963528485.1 uncultured Pseudomonas sp.
CGACGCAACTGCTGTCCAAGGAACTGAAAGCCGGCTTCATCGAGAAGACCCGCGCCGAATACGTCGAAGTCCGCGAACGCACCTCGGCCCGCAGCGCCCGTACCGAGCGTCTGAGCTACAGCGCGGCCATCGCCAAGAAGCCGCAGTTCGACTGGACGGCCTACCACCCGCACAAACCGACTTTCACCGGGGTCAAGGTGCTGGAAGACATCGACCTGAACGTGCTGGTCGATTACATCGACTGGACGCCGTTCTTCATCTCCTGGGACCTGGCCGGCAAATACCCGCGCATCCTGGAAGACGAAGTGGTGGGCGAAGCGGCGACTGCGCTGTTCAAGGACGCAGAGGAACTGCTGCGCAAGCTGATCGACGAGAAGCTGATCCGCAGCCGCGCCGTGTTCGGTTTCTGGCCGGCCAATCAGGTGGATCACGACGACATCGAGTTGCTCGACGACAACGGCCAGCCGCTGGCCAAGCTGCATCACCTGCGCCAGCAGATCATCAAGACCGACGGCAAGCCGAACTTCTCCCTGGCCGACTTCGTTGCACCAAAGGACAGCGGCGTGACCGACTACGTGGGCGGCTTCATCACCACGGCGGGCATCGGCGCCGAAGAAGTCTCCAAGGCCTATCAGGACAAGGGCGACGACTACAACGCGATCATGGTCAAGGCCCTGGCCGACCGCCTCGCCGAGGCGTGCGCCGAGTGGCTGCACCAGCAGGTGCGCAAAGAGTACTGGGGTTACGCGGTTGACGAGCAACTCGATAACGAGGACCTCATCAAGGAGAAATACGCAGGCATCCGCCCTGCCCCCGGCTACCCGGCCTGCCCGGACCACACCGAGAAAGGCGTGCTGTTCGACCTGCTCGACCCTACCCAGGGCGACGGCAAGCCTGGCATCAGCGGTGTGTTCCTCACCGAGCACTACGCGATGTTCCCGGCGGCAGCGGTCAGCGGCTGGTACTTCGCTCACCCGCAAGCGCAGTACTTTGCGGTGGGCAAGGTCGACAAGGATCAAGTGGAAAGTTACAACGCTCGCAAAGGCCAGGAAATGCGCGTGACCGAGCGCTGGCTGGCGCCTAATTTGGGGTATGACGAGTAACGACAGACGGGCAAATGCCGGACTGCTTCTGCCGAAGGCGTAGGAGTCTGGCTTGCCGACGATCTGCCGGGAACCGGCAGCAAGACCTGAATGCGAGGTCTGCCTGACACACAGAGTGGCCTGACTTGACTGCCGGTTCCCTGCAGATCGCCTGCAAGCAAGGCTCCTACGGCCTTCGGCCAGAATCAAAAGCGTGCCGCGAATACCCAGTCTATTCTCCAGATCAGTATTCATGGAGGCTGTCATGGACACCCCATCCAACGACCCATCCCGACTCCCCGACGACAACAAGCCCCCCACCTTCTGGCAGATGCTGCACAGCGTCATGGCTGCAGCGTTCGGCGTGCAGAGCCAGAAGAATCGCGCGCGGGACTTCACTCACGGCAAGCCTTCGCATTTCGTGATCATCGGCATCGCCTTTACGGCCATCTTGGCCCTGGCGTTGCTCGGCATCGTGCAGCTAGTGCTGCATTTCGCCGTGCCCTGATGCCTGGGCAGGTCAGTTCGACGCACCCACCCGCACGAACGGATAAGCCACGTCTTTCGGGCTTTGCCCGCCGGTAAACTCGCGCACGTCGATATCGTAGTCATCCCGGCTATTGGCCTGCATGAACAGCACGCTGTCGCGGCGCTCGCGGATCTGCATCGCCCGTACGCGCCACGTGCCGATGGGCTGACGGGTCTGGCTGTCGGCGCGGTCATAGTCATTGAGCAGCACCAACGCCCAGCCGCCGAGGGTGAAATGCCCGCCGACCAGCACATTCAGATGGCCTTCCAGCAACGCCTGCAGCGCTGAGGTGGAGTCATTGATGGTGCCCAGCAACACGTCCTTGCCCGGCTTCTTGCCGGTTTCCCGAACAGCGTCCATCACGCCAAAAGCCATCAAGTCGCTGGCGGCCCAGATCAGGCTCACATTGGGGTAGCGTTTGAGCAGCACCTGGGCCTGCTCGTAGGCGCGATCACGTCGCCAGCCCCCGAGCACGATCTGGCGCAATCGAACGTTGGGGTGTTCAGCCAGGGCGCGATACAGCCCCTGCTCACGCTGCAGCGAAACCGGCGTGCTGTTGGTGCCGGAGAAAGCGAGCATTTCGACGGGCTGACCGGGAGAAGTCGGCGGGTGCAGGTCGATCAGGCGCTTGGCGATGAGGTATCCGCCGTCTTCGTCATTTGCCACGACGCTGCCGAGAAAGTCCGGGTAGCGGCTGCGCAAATCGCCCAGAATGCTCAGTTGATCCGCCGTGAAGGTGTTGTTGACGGCCAGCAGCTTGACCCCGCTGCCCAACGACAGGCGCAGGATTTCCGGAGCGACGTTCAGCTCGTTGGAGAACACCAGGTAATCGGGCCGCTGCTTGCCCTGCAGCGCCTGACGGGCAAAGGTCAGCAGCGTGCGCGTGTCGCGGTCGGTGTAGTGAATCGTGAGGTCCATGCCCAAGCGATGGGCCGCCGCCTGCATAAAGCGCGAATAGCTGTTCCAGTAAGGGTCGGGCGCCGAGCCGGGATTGAGAAACACCACCGACGCCGCCCACGCACTTCCCACCCACAGACAAGCCACCACACCGATGAGGCAGCCACTGAAAAACCTGATCATGGACACCGAGCCTCAACACCGAGAAGATGCAACCGACCTGCACAGGCCTGCTTATACCTTATCGGCAGCTGTGGAGTAAGTTGTACCCGGCATTGGAAAGCGGTGCCGCGTTACTGGTGACTGACCCAGAACACCGCGGCCCCCACGACAAGAATGATGATGAAAAGGATCGCCCAGGCATCCACGTGGCTGTCGGACTTGGCAGTTTTCGGGTGGTGGTTACTCATTGCATCGCCTCTTGTAGATCTTATGGGTGATTGCATCTGGAGCAGGTCAAAGACGGTTGACCCTGACCCTCCCAAGAGTAAAGTTGAGCTTTATCCTTATCACAAGTATGGGTATCGCCAACTGACGAAGCGCTTAGCACTTCCAGTTCTTTGCTTATATTCAAACATCACTTTTGCGCATAACCCCAAACTGGTAACCTCCCCCCGGCCTCGTTGAGGCTGCGCGACCGTGCGCGCAGATTTGTTGGGACATCCTGAATGCAGGCGGCACCGCATCGCCTCTCAGATCGTCCAAGCAGCAGTGAACCGCCTGAGAACAGGACCACCATGTACGTATACGACGAGTACGATCAGCGGATCGTCGAGGACCGCGTCAAGCAGTTCCGCGACCAGACCCGCCGCTATCTGGCCGGCGAGCTCAGCGAAGAAGAGTTCCGCCCGCTTCGCCTGCAAAACGGCCTTTATATCCAGCGCTTCGCCCCGATGCTGCGCGTGGCTGTGCCTTACGGCCAGCTGACTTCGCGCCAGACTCGCATGCTGGCGAAAATCGCCCGCGACTACGACAAGGGCTACGCGCACATCAGCACCCGCCAGAACGTGCAGTACAACTGGCCGGCGCTGGAAGACATCCCCGACATCCTGGCTGAACTGGCCACCGTGCAGATGCACGCGATCCAGACCAGCGGCAACTGCCTGCGCAACGTCACCACGGACCAGTTTGCCGGCGTCGCCGCCGACGAGCTGGTTGACCCGCGCCCATGGTGCGAGATCGTGCGCCAGTGGACGACTTTCCACCCGGAATTCGCCTACCTGCCACGCAAATTCAAGATTGCGATCAACGGCTCCACTTCCGACCGCGCCGCCATCGAAGTGCACGACATCGGCCTTGAGCCGGTGAAGAACGCTGCCGGTGAGCTGGGCTTCCGCGTACTGGTGGGCGGTGGTCTGGGGCGTACCCCTGTGGTCGGTGCGTTCATCAACGAATTCCTGCCATGGCAGGACCTGCTGAGCTACCTGGACGCCATCCTGCGCGTGTACAACCGCTATGGCCGTCGCG
>CAURWS010000494.1:0-3975 GCA_963528485.1 uncultured Pseudomonas sp.
CGGACAGCGAGGGCGATGCGCCTCGTACCGTCACCCAGACGCTAGGCTATTCAGCACAGGACCAGATCGTTTCGCGCACCTGGAGCGAGGGTGATCAGCACGGCGAAGAGACCTTCGCCTACGACGTGCGCAATCGTCTGGTGCACTACACCGCCAACGAACACGCTGCCCCCCAAGACCCCTACGGCAACCGGATCGTCGAGCAAACCTTTGTCTTCAATGCGCTGAACGGCTACCAGACCGTGGTCAGCGCCTTCGTCGATGGCAGCCAGGATGAGGCGACGTTCAGCTACGCCGAGGGTGATCCGACGAGGCTCATGCACGTCACTCACACCCACGAGGCCTGGCCATCAACCCTGGCGCTGACATACGACGAATGCGGTCGGGTCAGCGGCGACAGTCTGGGTCGCCGCATGAAATGGGACACTCAGGGACGTTTGACAGAGGTGAGTCACGAAGGCCGCACGTGTACTTATCGTTATGACCCCAAGGGGCAGCTCATCGAGCGCACGCTCGACGACTCGCTGACCCGCAGCTTCTTCAGTGCCGATCAGCTCACACACGAACAGACCGGCAGCGACAGCCTGCAACTGATTGGCGACAGTGGCGCGCTGTTCGCTGTAAGCAAGGTGACCGATGGGGTGCGCCAAACCCTTCTCATCGGCACCGACGCCCAGGGAAGCGTCCGGATAGAGGCCGACAGCGCCTTGCGCACTGTCGCCTATACGCCCCACGGCGCCCAGGCGGCGGACGACGGGCAGATTCCATTCGGTTTTGCCACAGAGCGCCGCGAGCCCTTGACCGGTTGGTACATTCCCGGCGGCCATCGCCCATACGACCCGGTGCTGATGTGTTTCCTGGCACCCGACAGCGAAAGCCCGTTCGGACGCGGCGGCATCAATCCTTACGCCTACTGCGCGGGCGACCCGGTCAATCGTGTCGATCCCGACGGACACAGCTGGGTGAGTTACGCACTCGCCGGCACAGGGCTTGCGCTCTCGGCGGTGGCGCTCATTCCCGGACTGCAAGCGGCCCTGCCCGTTGCGGTCGCTTTGTTCAGCGCTACCTCCACGCTGTCGACGGCACAAATCGCCGTCCTGGCTGCGGCAACGCTGGATGTCATATCCGTGACCACAGGTGTCGCGAGCCTGGCACTGGAAATCAGCGGGCATGAGGGATCGGCAGCGGGCATTCTCGGCGGTGTTTCGCTGGTCACAGGGCTTGCAGGTGCCGGGATCGGCCTGAAACTACACCGTTTGAGAAACGCAGGGTCTCAACAGCGAGCACTGGACCTCAAAAACAGCTGGTCCTCACCCAAACCCCATCGGGTTGGCACCAGCGAAGTGATCTATCAGAGTACATCGAGAGCTGTCGACGTGGGTTTCATCGAAACGTATCGCGGGACAAACCAAGCCGCGTTGTTCACTCATGGCGACCCTCTGCGCGCGCTGCTGATGGGGCCGGATGGCAAGGTCGCCCGCGCAGCAGACATCGCACGAGACTTCATTGCCCCTCGCCTGCAGGCGCTGAATTACCCGGCAGACGAAACCTTCGTGCTGCTGTCGTGCTGGGGCGGCAAAAACGGTGCAGCGCTGGAGATTGCCAAGGAACTGGGACGCCCGATCCAGGGGTTCACTGAAAAGATCTTCGTCAAAGGCTTCGCGAACCTTCAATTGACCAGCAACGCAGCCAACACCCCACTGGAAGTCGTGCCCTACCTCGAACGGCTACGCGCCACGGGTAACCCCTTCAAGGCATGGAAAACTGCGTTCCGGCAGGCGCAGGCCAGAATCTTTTATCCCGACGGCAGCGTAACGGCTGTCCTGTAACGCTCACCGACGCCACCGCTGGCTCCTCAAAATCGCTTGGGAGACAGCTGCGGCAGGTGAATGACCTCGAATCATTTTTTCCAGGGATCGGAAACCCATGAACACACCCATCATCATTGGCCGACAAACCTTCGACGGCCTGGGCAGGCATCTTTCAGTAGAGGTTGGGGGGCACACCACCCGATATCACTACACCGACGGGCTGATGCCTCCGTCAGCCAACACCCTTGCCGATGGCAAGCGTGTGGAATTCACCTACGAGCAATCGTTGAGCAATCTTCTGCTCAGCGTTGCGCCTGAAGGTGAACCGGCCCAGCTCCTCGGCTATCACCCTCTGGGCATGCCCGCCGCGGCCAGCGGGGCGCTGGGCACGCAAACCTATGACTTCACAGCCTCAGGTCATGCCCACAAGGACACATGGGCAGTCGATGGCGAAAGCCACATCAGCACTTGGCATTACTCGCTCAATGGCTTGTTGCAGGGTTTCGACGATGCCAAAGGCGTTGAGCATCGACGCAGCGTCGACGCACAAGGCCGGGTGACGGAAGTCCGCGCGGGTGATCTGACCAGCCGCTATCGCTACGACGCGCTGTCGCGCCTGACCCATATCGATGTGGGAAACGCGGACAACGCCCCCACGCTGAGTACGCTGCTGACCTACGACAATATGGGCCGCGAACACACCCGCACCCTTGTCGCCACGGCACAAAACAGTGAAAGCGAAGAGGTAACGCGCACGCTAAAGCAGTCTCTTGGATATTCCGCGTTCGATCAGATCACCTCCCGGTACTGGAACGACGGCGAGCGACAGGGCGAGGAAACATTCGCTTACGACCATCGCAAGCGGCTCGTGCATTACACCGCCGATGCCGACATTGCCCCCAACGACCCGTTCGGCAACCCGATCGTTGAACAGCGTTTCAGCTATAACGCGTTCAACGGTCATGACCGGGTAATGACCCGATTCGCCGACGGCAGCAGCAACGAGACGTCGTTCACCTATGCCGAAACCGACCCGACTCGGCTGATCAGCGTTACCCATAGCCATCCGGCGTGGCCAAGCGAAGTGACGCTGACCTACGACGCCTGTGGCCGAGTGATCAGCGACAGCCTGGGCCGCAGCATGAGCTGGAATGCGCAAGGCCGACTGACGAAAGTGACTCAGCAACACCGTGCTTGCGAATACGCCTACACCGCGAGCGGGCATCTGACGGATCGCGTCCTCGATGGCGTACTCAAGCGCAGCTTCTTCAGCGGCCAGGACCTGACCCATGAACAGACAGGCGACGACAGCCTGCAATTCTGCACAGGCGAACAGGGTGTGTTCGCCATCAACAGCGTGACCGATGGCATCCGCCAAACCACTCTGCTCGGCAGCGATGCACAGGGCAGCGTGCGCCTTGAGGCCGATACGACAGTGCGTACTCGCGGGTACAGCGCCTATGGAGCCGAGGCTGAGAACACTGAACATTCGCAGATCGGGTTTGCGGGCCAGCGCACCGAGCCCCTCACCGGCTGGCAGATACTGGGGGATTACCGGCCTTACGACCCGGTATTGATGTGCTTCCTGAGCCCGGACAGTGAAAGCCCGTTCGGTCGCGGCGGCATCAACCCCTATGTGTATTGCGCAGGCGACCCGGTCAATCGCATCGACCCGGACGGCCACAGTTGGGTGAACTACGCGTTGGCAGGGGTGGGTCTGGCGGTGGGGATCGCAGGCGCTATCGCGAGCTATGGTGCGGCATCGGCGCTCGTCGCGCCCGGCATCATGTTCGGCTGGAGCGCGCTGACGCCAAGCGCCGTGATGATCATGGGGGCAGCGGTCCTGGATGTGACGTCAGTGGCGACCGGCGCTGTCGCCCTGGGCATCGAACTGGCCGAGGGCGACCAGCGCACGGCCAACATACTGGGTTGGGTATCACTGGGCACCGGCGTTGCCGCAGGCGCACTGACATCCATCGGTCACTGGACCGCCAAAATCACCGCCAAGCAAGCGCTGCAAAGGCGAGACAGCGCCATTATCTTCGAGCGCATTCATGGGCAACACGACGTCGCATTGCACAAGCAACTGTGGGGGGACAAATTCATCGGATTTGAAACCCACGGCTCATCCCAAGGCTATCTGATGAACTCCAAGGGTCTCTAC
>CAURWS010000495.1:0-3968 GCA_963528485.1 uncultured Pseudomonas sp.
GGTTGATCTGGATCTGAAAATAGTCGTGACGATGAGGCGAAGTCAGGGCCGGGCGAGCGGACTTGTCACGGATGTAGAAATCCATGCGGTCGCTGCGCTGCTGCATGCCATAGGTCTGGATGCGAGGGATGTTCGCCATCGGGAGAGCCTGCAAAAGGCCTCAAGCTACAAGTTATGAGCAACAGGCTGCAAGCTGAAAGCCTCCGCGTACGGGCTTTTCAACTTGCACCCTGACGCTTGCGGCTTAGTGGATGGTGACGGTCAGCTCGGCCAGCCCTTCGATGCCGGCAGTGACCACATCACCCCGTTGCAGCGCGCCCACGCCTGCGGGCGTGCCGGTGTAGATCAGGTCGCCCGCTTTGACGCCCACCGACTGCGACAGGTAGGCGATCACGTCCTTGACCGCCCAGATCTGATCGGCCAGATCGCCGCGCTGGCGAGTCTCGCCATTCACATCCAGCCAGATGGCGCCGCGGTCCGGGTGACCGAACTTGCTCACCGGCAACAGCGCAGTGGCCGGGGCGGACGCATCGAATGCCTTGGCCCATTCCCACGGACGGCCCGTTTTCTTGGCTTGGGCCTGCAGGTCGCGACGGGTCAGGTCCAGCCCCACGCCATAGCCCCAGACGTGGCTCAGAGCATCTTCAGGGTCGATGTTCACGCCGTCCTTGCCGATCGCCACGACCAGTTCGATCTCGTGGTGCAGATCCTGGGTCAGTGGCGGGTAAGGGATCGTGCCTTCAGCCGGCACCACCGCATCGGCAGGCTTGGCGAAGAAGAACGGCGGCTCGCGATCAGGGTCGTGGCCCATTTCCCGGGCGTGCTCGGAATAGTTGCGACCGACGCAGAACACGCGGCGGATCGGAAAGCGGGCAGAAGTCCCCGCCACGGCCAGCGACGGCGTGGCGACGGGTGCGATGACAAATTCGCTCATGGTCATGTCCTCAATGAAGGTGGCTCGACATGACCCTAGTGTGCGGATTCGGTAGCAGAGGAAGTTGGACAGATCCCCGCGGATTTTGGACAGAGCAACGCTGTTACGGCATCACCCCCGTCCCACAAACGGCATAGCGGTCGCCATCACCGTCATGTTCAGCACGTTCGCCGACAACGGCAGGCTGGCCATGTAGCTCACGGCATCGGCCACATGCTGCACGTTCATGGTCGGCTCCACCTGCAATTCACCGTTGGGCTGCGGCACGCCTTTGGTCATGCGGTCGGTCATTTCGGTCAGGGCGTTGCCGATGTCGACCTGGCCGCAGGCGATGTTGTACTGCCGACCGTCCAGCGAGGTGCTCTTGGTCAGCCCCAGCACCGCGTGTTTGCTTGCGGTGTACGGCGAGCTGAACAGGCGCGGCGTGTGCGCGGAAATCGAGCCGTTGTTGATGATCCGCCCACCTTGCGGCACCTGACGACGCATCAGGCCGAACGCGCCGCGCACGCACAGAAACATCCCGGTGACGTTGGTGTCGATCACGTTCTTCCACTGCTCCACCGACAGCTCGTCCATCGGCACCGCTGGCGCGCCGATACCGGCGTTGTTGAACGTCACGTCCAGCCGCCCGTAGGTGCGTTCGATGGTCGCGAACAGCGCGTCGACACTGGCCGCATCACGTACATCGGTGGACACCGCGAGCGCCTGCTGCCCCGCCGCCTTCGCCTGTTCGGCCAGCTCATTGAGCGGCTCGACCCGACGCCCGGCCAGCACCACGGCATAGCCGTCTTTGAGCAATTGCAGCGCGACGGCACGACCGATACCGCTTCCGGCGCCGGTGACCAGCGCGACTTTCAGGGCAGACGATGAAGACATGAGGGATTTCCTGGTTGTTGTTGGAGGAATGAAAACGAATCGTTCGGGGCATTAACTGTGCACAGGCGTCAGCACCGGTTTGCCCGCGTAGAACGCCAGCAGGTTGTCGACCACCCTCTGCACCGTGCCGCGAGAGGCCTCCGGCGACAAGCCGGCGACGTGAGGGGTGAGCACCACGTTGTTCAGTGTTTTCAGGCTGTCCGGCACGTGCGGCTCGTCGTCGAACACATCCAGCCCCGCACCGGCCAGACGCCCGTGCTGCAAGGCATCGACCAACGCCTCGGTGTCGACCACGCTGGCGCGGGCGATGTTGATGAGAAAACCTTCCGGCCCCAGCGCCTCGATCGCTGCCTTGTCGATCAGGTGCCGCGTCCCGCCACCCCCGGGGGTCGCAATGATCAGAAAATCGGACTCAGCCGCCAGCGCCAGCGGCGTCTGGCAATAATGGAAATCCACATCGTTGCGCGGCGAGCGGTTGTGGTAGCTGACCTGCATGTCAAAGCCCTGCACGCGCCTGGCAATCGCCAGCCCCACCGCCCCCAGCCCGACAATGCCGACGCGCTTGTTGGCGAAAGAGGGCCGCGTGACCTTGCGCCACTCGCTGCGCCGCACCGAGGCATCGGCCTGAGGAATGTCGCGCACCACAGACAACAGCAGCGCCAGCGCATGATCGGCCACAGTGGGCGCGTTGACACCGGCGCCATTGGTCACGGTGATCCCCCGCGCCTCGGCGGCCAGCAGGTCTACCTGCTCATAACCGGCGCCAATCACGCAAATGATCCCAAGCTTTGGCAACGCCGCGATCTCATCCGCTGTGAACCCCAAAGGCCCACGGGTCAGCACCGCATCGATCTCCCCACCGCGCGTCGCCACGGCTTGCGCCCGCGTGGCCGGCGTCGGCGCCAGAATCAGACGAAACCCGCTGGCCTCCAGAATCGGCAAGTACTCGTTCACGCTCTCGACCAACACCAACACCGTCTTCGTCATCATCGCACCGCAGCAAAAAATGGGATGGGACAGACAGTAGCGCGAGTTAGAGCGGTTTTCACCCCTGAAATCGATTCCCTCATTCTTCCTGCGATGCTCATCGCTGCACCACTGAGCGTCATGAAAAATCGCGACACTGGCAACCATGGTGCCCAAAGCCGCAACGTACGGCCATGCGAGGCGCCCGCATAACGACAGTTTTTCTCCAGCAACGACACGCAGGTTGCCCGCACCGAAGGTTGCTGTTTATGGTCTGAAGGTTGCGCGCGGGTCAACGGCAGCCACAGGCACGCTCATAAGCGCAGCGGCGTTGCGCCGCTTCATGAATGAATCATGCACATCAAGGAACGTTATTCATGCTCAGAGGAATCTCCAGATCGATGCTCGCGACCGCGCTGGTCGGGGTCATGTTGTCATCAGGATCGGCCATGGCCGCCACCGAACCGGGCAAGGCGCTGGCCGCCAAGGCCGGCATCCCGTGGCCTGCGGTGATTGCCCACCGCGGCGCCTCGTTCAACGCGCCGGAAGAGACCGTGCCTTCCTACACCCTGGCTCGCGAACTGGGCGCGGACTATCTGGAAATGGACATCCAGCGCACCAAGGATGGCGTGCTCATCGCCCTGCATGACGACACTCTGGCGCGCACTACCAACATCGCCGAGGTCTACCCAGACCGCGTGAAAGACCCGCTGAGCAGCTTCACCCTCGAAGAAATCAAGCGTCTGGACGCCGGTTCCTGGTTCAACAAGGCCCACCCCGATCGCGCTCGCGCCAGTTACGCGGGGCTGAAAATTCTGACCCTGGACGAGGTGATCGACATCGCCGAGGGCGGCAAGAACAAACCCGGCCTGTACATCGAGACCAAGGTGCCTGCGCAGTTTCCCGGCATCGAAGAAGACTTGAAGAACAAGCTCGAACAGCGCGGCTGGTTGAGTCAGCGTCCGGCCGCTGAAAAAGGTCATGTGAACGTGGCGCACATGCCAGGTCGGGTGGTGCTGCAGACCTTCGAAAAACCGAGCCTGGAACTGCTGCAAAAAGCCATGCCAGACACCCCCAAGGTGCTGTTGCTGTGGCTGGGTGATGGCTACATTCAGGCGGCATCCGACACGACCTTCAAGGATTCGGGCGCCAAGGACAAGGCGGCGTTCTACGCCACGCAAGAAGTGAAATC
>CAURWS010000496.1:0-3966 GCA_963528485.1 uncultured Pseudomonas sp.
CTTCAACACCACCTATGGCACTGCTCGCTTTCAAGGGTTGGGCGCGACGCTGCTCGCTCAACTGGCGCAGAACGGCCAGAACATTTCCCAGTCGGTGATTCGCTCAACCACCGGTTCCGCGCTTGAGCCTGCCGAGCTGTCAGCCGCTCAGGCCAAGTTGCACAGCGATGCGGCCGACAGCAGCATCACCCTGACGCTCAAGACTGCCAGCGGTAAAACCGTGCAGTTGAGCTTGTCGTCCAGCGATAACGGGCTGGCCGTCAAGGCTGACGTCAGTGGCGGTGAGCTGAGCGACGACGAACTTCAGGCCCTGGGCAAGATGGCCGACGGTTTTCAGGAGGCGATCGACGGTCTGAGCGCCAAACCGCCTCAGCTCAAGCTCGGTGCGTTGACCCAGTTCGACAGCCAGGTGTTTTCTTCGGTCGACCTGAACACGAGCCTCAAGCTGGACGACGGCAGCATCCAGACCTTCTCGCTGCAAGCTGACGAAAACCAGCGTACGGTCAAACTGAGCGGTGCCTCCGGGGACCTGAACCTGTCGGTGGATCTCAAAAACGCAGCGATCATCGGCAACAGCGACCAGCAGGAAAAGGCTCTGAACGGCTACGTCAGTCAGATCGAAGCAGCGCGCAAGCGTGGCGATGGCGATCCTGCGCTGCTGTCCATGTTCGAAGATGCGTTCAAGACCCTGCACAGCCACTACCCTGGCGTGCGCGAGTCGAGCGCGCCACAGACGGTCAACTCGATTCAGCTCACCAACACCGATCACGCCCTGCTCACGGGCCTGGCCGACTTCAGTGCATCCGTCAAAGAGAAGACCGAAGCCAGCAACCCGGCGCGCCCCGACAAGCTGGACAGCTTCGCCTATGATCTGTCGCAGAAAACCCAGGCCAAGGGCCGAGACCAGCTCAACCGCAGCCTGGTTCAGGACCAGCAATCGCACCTGTTCGCGTCCTACCACAAGCCGCTGACAGCGGGGCAAAAGCTGGAATTGAGCCGCGACCCTCAATCGCAGAACTACCTGTATTACGAGGTCAACGACTCGGCCAGCAGCAAGACCAGCATCGGTTATGACAAGGGCGCGCTGGTGCAGGCGTCTGTCACTCAGTCGGCGAGCCAGTCCACGCGCATTTCCAAATATGTGATGGGCCACCTGGAGAGCCAGACCCTGACTCCATTGTCGGCGAACAAGACCCGCAACTTCCTCAGCGTGCTGCAACAGGCGCTGCAGCAAGACAAGGAAGCGAAACAGGGGCGGGGGACTTCGACGCTGAAAGAGACCCTGGCGGGGATTCAGAGCCAGGTGTTGCTGCAGAGCGATCCGGGCAAGCTCAATAGCTGATTCTGGTGATTATCCCCCTGTAGCAATCCGGCTTGCCGGCGGCGATCTGACAGACGCCACCGCCGGCGAGCCGTACTGTCAATCAGATCGGCTGCTTCAACGCCTGACGCGCCGCCTGGGCTGCCGGGTCATCCGCAGGCCCGACCACCGCATAGTTGTAACCCCCTCCTGACCAGTAATTGGCCTGCAACTCGCCGTCGCGGCGCGTCCCCGGTGACAGCAGGTGATTGTTCGCGCCTGGCGGGCGGATGTAGAAGCTCAGCGTGCGGCCTTGCTCATCCTTGTACACCACCATCGCCGCCGCACCCTGTTCGGTGCTGGTCAGGCGTCCGCTCACCGGTTTGAACCCCGCCGATTCCAGATCGGGCAGGCGGTTGGCCTGGGCGAAGTTCTTGTCCAGCCACACCTGCACGTTGTTCGGCTTGGCGTGTTCCAGTCACTGGCCATGTTGTCGTTGACCGCAAACATGCGATAGGCCTGCACTGCGTCAGCCATGGGTAGCACGTTGTTGGCCAGGGTCATTTCCCGGGCCTGCCAGCCGCTCAAACCGCCGACACTGACGGCGATCAGCAACACCGCGGCCATTGCCAGGTGGCGCGTGCGGTTGCGGCGCAAGCGCTGGCGGATGTAGGCCGGGTCCAGTTCCGGGTTCATGGGGCGATGCAGCTCCCCGCTGAGGCCTGCGCGCAGGTTTTGTGCGTCCAGCTGCCAGGCCAGCACCTGTTTGGCCATCTCCGGGTTGGCCGCCAGCCAGGTTTCCATGGTCTGTTGATCGGCATCGTTGAGCAGGCCGTCGACGTAGGCGTGCAAGTCGCGTTCGCTGGGGGGCAAGGTGATCATTTCAGTATCCGCAAGGCTGGAGTGGTGATTTCGCCTTCGCTCAGCAGGCGCAGGGCCTGGCGCGCGCGAGACAGGCGGGACATGACGGTGCCCACCGGGACGTCGAGAATTTCGGCGACCTGGTTATAGGTCAGTCCTTCGACCGTGACCCACAGCAGCAGGGCGCGCTGTTCGGTGTTGAGGCGCTCGAACGCCTGCAAGGTGGTCTGGGCCAACACCGTGCGCTCCACGGAGGGCTCGTGGTGCTCCTCCTTTGCGCCGGTGAACAGCTCAAGCATGCGGCTGTATCTGCGCGAACGTCGATGGGCATCGAGAAATTGCCTATAAAGAATAGAGAACAGCCAGGCGCGCAGGTCGCCGTCCGGCCTTTTGCTGTCCCAGGCTGACAAGGCTTTTTCCAGGCTCGACTGCACCAGATCGTCAGCGCTGCTGTAATCGCGGGTCAGCGACACCGCGAAGCGGCGCATTCGCGGCAGCACTTCCCGGAGTTGATCGTCGACATCGTTCATGGGGTGGTTTCCAGGTCGATCGGCAGGATCGCTCGAATCGTAGACCTGCCAGACGCTCACCAGTGCAGGTTATTCCGCTGCAGGAAAAATAAATATCGACCGTTGGAATAAAGCATCCCGCGCTGCGTCCCACTGCAACATCTAGTGCGCAACCTGTATTGATAGAGGCCCAAGGCCCGGAGAGTGACCGATGATTGACCGTGAGCCGCCGCACCCGCGCAAGCCACCCCTGAGTACCCCGCAGAAACTCGTGCGCCTGGCCGGCATCGGCCTGGTGGTGCTGGTGGCTGCCGGGGCGTTTGCCTACGTCAATGGCAGCCTTGACCCACAGCGTCTGACGCCTGCGCGCGTGGTCGATGTGTTCGAACACAACAACGGCATCCACCCCGGTTACCGCCGCAATCACCCAAAAGGCATCTGCGTGGCCGGCTACTTCGAGAGCAATGGCGCTGCGGCCAATCTGTCCAAGGCTCAGGTGTTCGCCAGCGGCAAGACCCCGGTGATTGGCCGTCTGGCCTTGCCCACCGGCAACCCGTATTCCCCGGACAGCGCGGCGCCGATCCGCAGTTTTGCCGTGCAGTTCACCCAGGCCAACGGCCAGCAATGGCGCAGCGGCATGAACAGCATGCCGGTGTTCCCGGTGGGCACGCCTGAGGCGTTTGTCGATCTGCAAAAAGCCACGGCCCCTGATCCCAAGACCGGCAAGCCCGATCCAGCCAAGCCGCCAGCATTCTTCGCCGCGCACCCCGAAGCTCAGCCGTTCCTGGCCTGGGACAAGACGGCCAAGCCGTCGGCCAGCTTCGTGACTGAAACCTACAACAGCATCAACGCCTTCGTGCTGGTCGATGGTCAGGGCAAGCGTCAGGCGGTGCGCTGGAGTCTGGTGCCTGAAGCCAAGGGCGACGCCCCGGCGCCGGATGCCAAGGATTACCTGCAGCAGGACCTCAGCGACAAACTCGCCAGCGGCCCGCAGCGCTGGAGCCTGGTGCTGACCCTGGCCAACGCGCAGGACCCGGCCAACGACGCATCCAAGGTCTGGGCCGGTGAGCACAAGACTGTGAACGCAGGGACCCTGGTGGTGGAAAGCGACAGCGCGCAACTGGACGGCAACTGCCGCGACATCAACTACGACCCGCTGGTGTTGCCAAGCGGCATCGAAGGCTCTGACGATCCCCTGTTGGCAGCCCGCTCTGCGGCTTACGCCTCGTCCTACATGCGGCGCACCAGCGAAGTCGATCAGTTGAAAGCCACGCCTGCACAGGAGAAACAGCCATG
>CAURWS010000497.1:0-3963 GCA_963528485.1 uncultured Pseudomonas sp.
TGCGGAACTGTTCATAAGCACCTCGCTCGACCACGAAAGAGTCGCGATCTACAGGGTTCGAAATCGCATTGTGCTTTGCGTTCGATGAAGTTCTCGAACGGTCGTTATCCGGTAATAACTCGCAAACTCCGCCACCCTCGCGGCCGCAGGCTGCGGCTCGCGACACCCCGGCCAGACCTCCCTGAACGGGGTTGCCATTCTGGCGTGAGCTTGCGAGCCATTGCCGATCCACAAGGGCCTGCCAAGTGAGCAAGCCGACCAGACGCGGTATATCGAGGCAGCGGCCCATGGTGTCATCGTCGCCTGCCTCTGCGATTCCTGCTCATTGCGACCACCGGCACCCTAACAAACGCTTCATGAGCAGCGCGTTGCCAAGTGCAGCATCGCGAGCCGTGTTGTCGAAAATACACCACGTCGGCACGTCCTCCGGCATCGCCACAATCCTCTTCGCGAGGTGTTCAAGCCAATGCGCGTCATAGGCGCTGTAGTAAATTCTCGGGGCTCCGTGCAGGCGCCAATAGCGGACGCCCGGCCAGCCACCAGGCTGCGCGCCGTTACTCAACCGGACAGGATCAGCCGCCACTTGTCCTATGTGTCGATCAACGAGAAGCTCGTTAGCGTTCACCCAGGACTCATGACGCGGTTCGATCACCACATGCCCTGAAAAGCGAGTTCTGAGCGTATCGAAGAAGTGCCCTGCGATTCGGGCATCGAATGAGAGAGAGGGTGGTAGCTGGATCAGCAGGCAGCCGAGCGCGCTGCCCAGTGCAGTGATCTCCAACAGGAATTTATCAAGCAGCTCTGCGCAGTCCACGAGCCGGCTCTCATGGGTAATCGTCCTGGGGACTTTTACCGAGAAGCGGAAATCGTTGCTGACCGATGATGCCCACTTTGCGTAGGTTGCAGGTCTGTGCGGGCGATAAAAGGCGCTGTTGATCTCGGCAGCGCCCAGCCGTTGTGCGTAACGTTGCAGGTGCGTACCTTCGCCTTCAAACTCAGGCGCGAACTCCTGTGCCAGCTTCCAGCCAGCGCACCCTACGTAAAGTTCTGCCGTCTTCAAAACAGCACCTGTTGCGCGTCACGCATAAAGATCTCAACGGTCTTCGGGCCGATCCCTTCAAATTCCGCGAGGCGCTTTTCAAATTCAATGCGGTCATGGCTTGCCCGCCGGATGTTCCCAATCTTCCCACCGTATTCATCGTTCAGTTTTTTGCCGAGCTTGAGCAAGCGTTGCGCAGTAGATTCGTCATATCGGGCATAACTCCCTTCGCCCAGCATTTTCACTAATTGACCATGGGTGCACAGCCCTAGCTTACGCGGGGTGTCACGTTGATGCTTTTCGATGATGACCCGATAAGCAGCGGCGGCAATGTCTGAGCGGATCCGCTTCCCCATCAAAAAGCTGGCGATCAACCATTTGAACAGCTCGTGCTCATCTTCGCTGCTCAGATCAATGTTCAGATCCGCAGCACGGATAATCTTGCTCATGGCTCACGTCTTTCAGGCAACACCGCGTTCTCCTCCCTCCGGCCAGCTCTGCAAACGCCTGTGCCCGACCCTTTACAGCGTTCGCGCCAGCCAGAGCGTCATTTCGTCCTGAGCGCCTGGATCAATTCGGCCTTGGTCATTTTCGAGCGCCCAGACACATTGCGAGAACGCGCCTCTGTCATGAGACTCGCTTTACTCTGACTTGCAAGTGATGACTTAGACTCGCGGCTGTGACCGCTGCGTGTTTGCGCAGCCCGCTTGCTTGAATCAGACTTGGCGTGTTCCTTGGCAGAGGCCGATGTTTTTTTACCTGAACCACCCGTCTTCTCACCGCCACCAGACTGCTTGTTCACGGTCGCCCAAGCACGGGCCTGCGCTTCATCTTTGGGCGTGCCCTTATCTTCGTAGCTTTCTTCAATATGCTGCGCTTTTCGCTTCTGCTCTTCGGTGTACTTAGCTTTGCTTCCACGTGGCATGGCTGATAACTCCAAGTCGAAAATCGAGGACGCGCGCTCGCGCCTATGCCATTAAGGAAGTCGATTTTGACGAGAAAGTTCACCGAGTTTTCTACCGACCCATCGAGCCGCTCGTCGCTACACGAGCACTTCTGCAACGCACTCCCGCTCTGAAGTCTGTACGCGGATGAACTGCGTCAAAACGGAGAATTGCCATGTCAGTTGATAACAACGGGCCCGATGCTGCGTATCCCGGCCCGGACGAAAAAGCGCCTGAGACCGGAGAAGGTCATGACTCAGGCCTGGAAAAAACCACGTCCGAGCCCAAGCAAGGCTCGCAGGCGCGACCAGTGGACTGGAATCCTCCACCTGGAAATCCGGGCTCCGATCAGGATGCCCAGACAAACCGTGAAAACGGTAGCGCACGTGACGCGCAAGCGTTGGGGTTCGACCCTGACTCGCCAGATGCGTCCGATCCTCAGATTGACGCTCCACACCCCGCACGCACAAGTAGCGACCCCGCTCCATGACGATGTAAATGCCCCCATGGCTGATAGCCAATTGTGCAACCCACTATCAGCTGTTGGGGTAGCTGGCGCGTTGAACAGCGCGAAGGCAAAAGGATTTGTTTCTGCTGAATGACGCCTATCCGAGCGGTGATCACCTGTCCCCAATCACAGCAGTCGGTGGCAGACCGTCAACACGCCCCATCAATTCGGATCTCGTGAACCTGGGGTCCTCCAGCTACAAACACCTGTGAACGATCCTCGATTACATAACTCCAGATAGGTGACCGAAGGGCTGTGCTTGATCAAGCCTGAGGCTTTAAAGAAGCTGGAGAAATTCATGGATTTCATTCAATGGCCTGCCATGGCTGTGATTCTGGTCGCCTCATGGCTGGCGGCCTCCCAGCGCGCCAAAAGGCGAAAGCTCGCTTTTCTGGGCTTCATCGTTGGCAACCTGTTATGGATCGTCTGGGGGCTGTACGTAGAGGCTTACGCCCTTGCTCTGCTGGACGGGATATTGTGCGCGATGAACATCAGGGGCTTTATGAAAAACAGGACAGCCACCCAGCGAGGTGAGACCGATGCACGATGAAGCGGGTTTCAACCCCAGCCCTCAGGGGCAGCGGGCATGGTGAACAGCGTTGACTGGGTGCAGTGGCCGGCGATGCTGGTCACCGTCCTTGCCGCGTGGCTCATTGGTTCGCAGCAAGCGCGACGGAGAATGACAGGGTTCTGGTGCTTCATCCTGAGCAATATCCTCTGGATTGTCTGGGGGCTTGCAGCTCATGCCTATGCATTGATCGTCCTGCAGGTATGCCTGTTCGCGATGAACCTTCGCGGGTTCAGAAAAAATGTCAGAAGCCATGACGGCTCCCGACAATAGGAAACCAATCAGCGTTCCTCCCACCTTTGCAGGCCCTAGAGCGCCGAGTATTTCTTGCCGCATCGTGGACAGGCATCACCATAAGACTGAACGACTCGAAGGCCGTCCATGTCCATCATTTAGGTGAAAGGAGGTGCCCATGGATATGCAGGTTCAAGTACCAGCAAGAGATAGAGTGTTGATCGGCGGATCTCAGGGCGCCCTTGAAGTTTTGAGAATCTTGCTAGCTGAACTACCCCGAGATTTCCCCGCAGCGATCATGATCGTTATCCATTCAGGGCCGTCCAGTCCTGGGTATTTGGCTGACATTATCGGCCGGTACACGGCGTTGCCAGTTGGGTATGCGAGAGAGGGTGAAATCATCGAGTCGGGACGAATCTATGTGGCCCCCGCCGACAGGCATTTAGAGATAGCCGCCCCCGGCGTGCTGCACCTGAGCGACGGGCCTAAAGTTCGACACTCACGGCCAGCGGCCGACCGTTTGTTCACGACGGCGGCTGAAGTATTTGGGCCACGCGTGGTTTGCGTGGTTCTTTCAGGCGGAGACTGCGACGGTGTACAGGGGGCCAATGCCGTGGCAGCGACGGGTGGCAAGTGCCTGGTTCAAGAACCACAAGATGCCGTTGTAGCC
>CAURWS010000498.1:0-3934 GCA_963528485.1 uncultured Pseudomonas sp.
GTCCAGTAATCGTCACCTTCGCAGAAGGCGATGTAGCGTCCGCGGGCTTCGCCGAACAGGCGTGGCACCGACGGATTGCCTTGGGAGTACTGGTTCGTCTCGTGGTAGAAGGGGCGGATCAGTGTCGGGTAGCGTTCGACATATTCCGCAATGATGCGCGCGGTGCCATCGGTCGAGGCATCGTCATTGACCAGGATTTCAACGTCGTAGGACGTTTCCTGCATCAGAAAGCCTTCCAGCGTCTGAGCGATGTAGGGTTCCTGGTTGTAGGCTGGGCAGACGATGCTGACCAGGGGCGCGGCGGACGGCGAGGTGCTCGTCTTTTTGCTAATAGCATCCATGGCTTATGCACTCAATTTGCTGAACAAGACGGAAATCTTCGTCACCAGTGGCTTGTAGCTTGCCGCTACCACCATCAGCGTGATCAGGCCGCTGACGGCCAGACCCAGAAACGTGTTGAAACGGTTGTCATCGGCGATCAGGCGCAGCACCGGCTCGCTGATCGCAAGGCCTACGCCAGTCATCACGCTGATGCGGATGATGTCGCGCAGCCACAGGCTGTGAATCCCCGGTGCCAGGCGCTGATGCACGATCGTCGGCCAGATGGCGAACGACACGACGCGCAAGACGAACCAGGCAAGGGCCGCGCCGAGGGCGCCGTGGTAATGAATGGCCACGACCATCACCGGCACCGTGATCAGCGCCGAAACCACGCTGTACCAGACATGCAGGCGCATCTGCCCATAGGCGTATTGCAGGTAGAACTGAAACGCACTGACCGCCATGATCGCGCTGCCCAGCGAGTACCACGGCAGGATCGTCCGGCTCCATTCGGCGGCAGGTCGGTCGCCCGACCAGGCGTACACCATCTCGTGGGCGTGCAGGGCAATCAGCGCCGCCAGCGGAAACAGAAACGTACACACGAAACGGTTGGCGGCCAGAAACAGCGCGTGCATGTCATCGCGACGCCCTTCGGCCATCAGCACTGTCAGGCGCGGTAGAAGCGTCTGCGCCAACGGGTTGCTCAGCATCATGATCCCGGTGGTGATCAGCGCCACCAGCGAGAAGTAGCCGTACTCGTTGAGCGGCAGGAGCTCGGAAAGCAGCACCTTGTCGATCTGGGTCAGGACGATCCACAACACAGCGGTGCCGGACATGCTCGCCGCGAACGGGATGATCGGTTTGACCAGCTGCCAGTTGAAGCCGGTGAGCCAGGTGGGCGTTGGCATCTGCTGGTAGGCACGAGCGGCGAAGATCAAGGCTTCGACCAGCCCCACCAGCACCTGGAATTCAAAGAACAGCACCGGGTCGCTGGAGATTGTGCTCACCAGAAACAACCCGCCGAAGTAACGCAGGGTGGCGATGATGACGTTGGCGATGTTCAGCCAGGCGTGTTGTTCAAGGCCCTGAATCCCGCTTTTATAGAGCGTCGAATACAGCCGCAAAGCGATGACGATGCCCATCAGGCCGATGCACCAAGGTTTCGGTCGACAACTCCTTGGCGTTGAGCCAGTGCACGGCGATCCACTCGCTGCCCGCATACATCGCCACGCAGCAAAGGCTTGCCAGCGGCAGGAAGATGATCTCGAACGAGCGCAGCAGGCGACCCGACAGGTACTCCTGAGTCTCGGCCGCCTGTTGGTGCGCCACGGCCCGAACCAGGCTGGGTGACAGACCGGCGTCCAGCAATTGCAGCCAGGCCTGCAGCACCGAGAAAAAACCGATCAGGCCATACGCCTCGGCACCCATGTGGCCGAGATAGAACGGCATGATCAGGATGCCCACCAGCAGGGTGTAGGCCTGGCCGGCATAGCTCAACGCAGTGTTGCGTATGACTGAGCGTTTGGTTTGCATGGAATGTCCTGTTTCGCCAGATCGTGAGGTGCGCATCCGTTGTCAGATGACATGGGCCAGATTCGGCACGTGGTATGGCGCATGGCTCTGGCCACATTCGGCGATCACGGTGCTGATCACCCGTTCCTGATCGTCCTGTTTCAGGCCCGGATAGATCGGCAGGCACAGCACCCGTTCGCTCAGCGAGCGCGACGCGGTTTGCGCCGCCTGGGGTTGCAGGTATTCCAGGGTGTCCAGCGACGGGTAGAAATAGCGCCGCGGGTTGATGCCGTTGGTGTTCAGGGCGCTGCGCAGGCGCAACAGTTGCTGCTCGTCGGCGAGGGCGATCGGGTAGTAGCTGTTGTTCAGTTCACTGTTGTCTTCCGGCTTTTGCAGGTCGACGTAATCGCCCAGGCGAGTGGTGTAGCGGTGGGCAATTTCAGCGCGTTCCTGAAGAATGTTCTCGATGTCGTCGAGAATGCACAGGCCCATCGCCGCGGAAAATTCGTTGAGCTTGGCGTTGATGCCGATGCCGTCGATCTTGTCGACGTCGACGATGCCGAAGTTGCACAGCAAATGAACCTTGCGCGCCAGTTCATCATCGTTGGTGATGATCGCGCCGCCTTCGATGGTGTGAAACAGCTTGGTGGCGTGGAAGCTCAGGGTGCTGATGTCGCCCCAGTTGAGCACCGACCGGCCGGCGTGACGTACGGCAAAGGCATGGGCGCCGTCGTACACGACTTTCAGATTGCGCCGACGGGCGATTTCTTCGATGCGTTCCACCGCGCAGGGGTTGCCGAACACGTGGTTGCCGACGATGGCGGTGGTGTCGGAAACGATGCGGCTTTCGATGTGTTCAGGGGAGATATTCCAGGTCTGCGCGTCGATGTCGGCGAAGATCGGGCGGATGCCTTCCCATTGCAGCGAGCTACTGGTGGCGACGAAGCTGAACGGGGTGGTCACTGCGCTGCCGGAAAGGCCCAGCGCGCGATAGGCGACTTGCAGGGCCAGGGTGCCATTGTTGGTCAGGATGACATGCCTGACGCCCAGGTATTCCTTCAGGCGCTCCTCCAGCTGGCAGACCAACGGGCCGTGGTTGGTCAGCCAGCCACGTGCATAGATGCCTTCGACGTAAGTCTTGAACTTGTCGATATCGCCCAGGTAAGTCTTGGTTACGTTGATCATCGAAGTCTCCATTTCTGACGCAATGCTGTGAGGCGTTTAAGGCAGCCATGCTGTGAGGCGCGGTGCGCAAGGTCCTGTCCGGTTCAGCTCTGGGTCGAGGCTGGGGGCTGGTTGCCGGCTTTGTTGCTCATTCGTCGCGCCCGGCCCTGGTTGATCTTGAGGATCAGACGAGTCGCCAGGCTTCCCGTGTGCGGGTCGCCGAAGTGGAACAGCGCGGTGGCGCGCTTGAGGCCCGGGCTGCACACCTGGTTGGCGTGCAGCGTGCGATAGCCCCAGAAGAAGTAAACGTTGCCCGGCTCCAGGCGCAGGACGTAAGGCTTGAGCCAGTTGCGCTGCATGCCCTTGATGATCCAGCCGCGCGTCAGCTTGTTCTGCAGCAGCGCCTTTTCGATCACGTTGAACAGCACCCAGGAGCGCACGCGACGAATGTTGGGAAACAGCATCAGATCGCCGCGTTCCTCACCTTCGGTGGGGATGAACACAGGAATAAGTGCAGTGACCAGGCTCGCGTCGTAGTGGAATGCATTGGACTCACGCTTGCCGATATTGCCCTGTACGCAGCGCAACACCGGAAAGATCCGGTCGCTCTGCGGTTCGCGCTGTGCGGCATGGCGATAGAGGCGGGCGAGCAACAATTTGAATTTCGGGTCGGCCCAGTAGCCAGCCAGCAGGCTGTCGGCCAGCATCGCTTCGCCGTGGTAGGCGAAGTATTCGCCCTGATGCTTCTGCGCCTGTTGGTCGGTCCAGGTGCGCAACTGCTGAAGATCCGCTTCAGTCACCGCTTCCTTAAGTTTTGCAAAGCCGTGGGTATCAATTTCGTCAGCCAGGCGCATGGCCAGCTGCTCATCCGTGTCGAAAGATAAAGGCATTGCCTTGCGCCCTCGTTAGAAGTGAAGGGGCACAGCAGCCGGTCAAG
>CAURWS010000499.1:0-3933 GCA_963528485.1 uncultured Pseudomonas sp.
GCTACCTGGCCATCGACACCAGCAAATACTTTTGCGTGGGCCTGGAAATCAACGCCAACCACCTGCGCGGTCTGCGCAGCGGGCGCGTGACGGCGGTGGCGCATCCGGTGCACATCGGTCGCACCACTCATGTCTGGGATATCCGCCTGACCAGCGACGACGGCAAGGCCAGCTGCATCTCGCGCCTGACCGTGGCAGTCGTACCGCTGGGCGAACAGCCGCCAACACGCTGATTGCGACGCGACATGACCGGAGTGTCATCATCGATGGCAGTTCCGGTCATTGCTGGCACCCGACGCCGGTGCGCACAATGGCACTCTGATCGGGATTTCTGGACGCGCCGGCATGACACAACACGTTTTTTTCGCTCACGCCAACGGCTTTCCGTCTGCCACCTACGGCAAGCTGTTCGCCGCGCTGGGCGACGAGTTTCAGGTCACCCACCTGGCTCAGCATGCCCACGACCCGCGTTTCCCGGTGACCGACAACTGGCCGAATCTTGTCGATGAGCTGATCCATCATCTGCGCGAACAACCCCAGCCGGTCTGGGGTGTCGGGCACTCCCTCGGCGGCGTGCTGCATTACCACGCGGCATTGCGTCATCCCGAGCTGTATCGCGGCGTGGTGATGCTCGATTCGCCGGTGCTCACGCGCTTCGACCAATGGATGATTCGCGCGGCCAAACGCTTCGGTTTCATCGACCGCATCACCCCGGCCGGGCGCACCCTGGGCCGTCGCGAGGTGTTCAGCGACCTGGACGCCGCCCGCCATTATTTCTCCGGCAAGACACTGTTCCGTCGGTTCGACCCTGAGTGTTTCGAGGCGTATCTGCTGCATGGCTTGCAAACGGATGGCGAGCAATTGCGCCTGCGCTTCGACCCGGCCACCGAGATCAGCATCTACCGCAGCGTGCCCCACACCAGCCCCGGCATGGCTCGTCACCTGCGGGTCCCACTGGCGATGGTGCGGGGCGAGCACAGCGATGTGGTGCGCCGTCATCATGCGATGTCGGTGAAAAGCATGCGCGAAGGCGAGTATCTTTCGGTACCGGGCGGGCACATGTTCCCGCTGGAACACCCCGAGGACACCGCGCAGATGCTCAAAGACCTGTTTTCCCGCTGGGCCGATCGCGCCCGCTCGGCCAACGACACACAGGCCCGTCAGCGAGCCCGCGCATGACCTGTTCCGTCGAAGAAGTCCGCCTGAGCCTGCCGCACATCGAACTGGCAGCGCACCTGTTCGGCCCCCAGGACGGTCATCCGGTGATTGCCCTGCACGGCTGGCTGGACAACGCCAACAGCTTCGCGCGCCTGGCGCCCAAGCTCAAAGGCCTGCGCATTCTGGCGCTGGACATGGCCGGTCATGGCCATTCGGATCATCGTCCGCCTGGCGCCGGGTATACGCTGCCGGATTACGCCCACGACGTGTTGCAGGTGGCGCAGCAGATGGGCTGGGAGACATTTTCCCTGCTCGGCCATTCCCTGGGGGCCATCGTTTCGGTGATCGTCGCCGGCGCCTTGCCTGACCGCATCAATCGGCTGGCCCTGATCGACGGCTTGATTCCGCCGCTGGGCGAGCCGGAAAGCGCCGCCGAGCGCATGGGTGCGGCGTTGCAGGCGCAACTGGCTCAGTCGAGCAAGCGCAAACCGGTCTATGCCGAAATGGACCGAGCGGTCGAAGCGCGCATGAAGGGCGTGGTGGCGGTCAGTCGCGAGGCGGCCGAATTGCTGGCTCAGCGTGGTTTGATGCCCGTGCCCGGCGGCTACACCTGGCGCAGCGACAGTCGCTTGACCCTGGCCTCGGCGACGCGTCTGACACGTGCGCAGGCGCTTTCCTTCGTCAACGCCATCCGCTGTCCTGCACAGTTGCTGGTGGCCGAGGAGGGCATGTTGGCGCAGAACAAGGAGCTGCTTGCCAGCGTGCCGTTCGAGGTGACTGTGCTGCCCGGCGGGCACCATCTGCACCTGAATGACGAGGCGGGCGCGACCTCTGTTGCAGACTGTTTCAATCGCTTCTTCGCCGTTTCTTGACTTGCGCAGCGCAACTGCCGAGGCTGGGCGGGTTGAAACAGGAGACTGCACGATGGACCACTGCTCACGCTCGACCCTTTCACTTTTTTTCCGGCCGCACGCTCGTGCGGTTTTTGTTTGCCCCTCGATTACCCTCCCATGAGCGCCGTCATGCGTTCGTCGCTCGCTCTGGGTCTTGCGCTGTGCCTGAGCGCGTATGGCTCGGTGAGCCTGGCCGCCGATGTTTCGGGCAGTCAGGACTTCCCCAACTTACCCAGGCCTACCGACGCGGAAATCGTCGACTACAAGCCCGCATCGGAGCTTGAGCGCATTTTCCCGATGGGCTCGATTCGCAAGATCAGCGGCCAGTTGCGCTTCGATGGCCAGGTGTCGTCCCGTGGCACCACTCGCTCCGTGACCTATCAGTTGCCTCCCGAACGTTCGGCTGATGAGGCCTTCACCGCTGCCCGGGAGGCGTTCCAGAAGCAGGGCGCGCAGCTGTTGTTCTGGTGTCAGGCCCGCGATTGCGGCGAGAGCAGCCTGTGGGCGAACGAGGTCTTCAGCAATTCCCGGCTGTATGGCGCTGATAACGGCCAGGCCTATCTGCTGCTGCGCCTCAAGCCGGACAGCGACACGCTGGTGGCGCTGTACAGCATCACCCGGGGCAACCGCCGTGCGCTGTTGCATGTCGAGGAGTTCCAGGCCAGCGCGCCACTGGGCGAATTGCTGCCCACCTCCGCCACGTTGCTGCGTGAGCTGAAAAGCTCGGGCGACCTTGAATTACCGATGCTCACCGGCGCACCGCGGGAGCCGTGGATCACGCTGCTGTCGCGCGGGCTGAATCTGGACAGCACGTTGCGCGTGACGCTGTCCGGGCCCCAGGGCGAGGCCTGGCGTGAAGCACTGGTCAAAAACGGCGTGCGCGCGGCGCGTCTGGAAGCCGGCAACAAACCGACCCAGGGGCTGACCTTCGAACTCATTCGCTGAAGCGTGTTCTATCACTGGCGATTGAATCGGCATGAGGCGAGCGTCAAGGTTCGCCGTTATGCTCCAGTCTCTGGACTTCTCTTCTACGGAATGAACCATGCTCAATAACGATCGCCTCTTGGTGCAGATTCTGCTGCTGGCGTTGCTCGGTGCCTGCCTGTGGGTGATGGCGCCGTTCTGGTCGGCGTTGTTCTGGGGCGCGGTGCTGGCCTTTGCCAGCTGGCCGCTGATGCGTTTGCTGACCCGTGCCCTCAAAGGCCGGGAATCCCTGGCCGCTGGCATCCTGACCCTGGGCTGGATGCTGTTGGTCGCCGCACCCTTGGTGTGGCTGGGTTTCAACCTGGCCGATCACGTGCGCGATGCCACGGTGTTCGTCAAGGATGTACAGGTCGACGGCCTGCCTGATCCGCCCACCTGGCTGGGCAGCATTCCGCTGGTGGGCGAACGGTTGGTGGGCTACTGGACCACCATCGATCAGCAGGGCGCGGCCTTGCTCGCCAGCCTCAAGCCGTACCTGGGGCAGGTGGGCAATTGGCTGCTGGCGCGCAGCGCGCAGATTGGCGGCGGCATTCTTGAGCTGACCCTGAGCATCGTCTTCGTGTTCTTTTTCTACCGCGATGGCCCGCGACTGGCGGCGTTCGTGCTCAGTCTGCTGGAGCGTCTGATTGGCGACCGGGCGCAGTATTACGTCGATCTGGTGGCCGGCACGGTTCAGCGGGTGGTCAACGGCGTGATCGGCACGGCGGCGGCTCAAGCCATTCTGGCGTTGATCGGCTTCCTGATTGCCGGGGTGCCGGGTGCGTTGGTACTGGGCATCGGCACCTTTCTGCTGAGCCTGGTCCCCATGGGCCCGCCGCTGATCTGGATTCCGGCCACGGCATGGCTGGCCTGGAAGGGCGAGTACGGGATGGCGGTGTTTCTTGGGCTGTGGGGGACG
>CAURWS010000500.1:0-3922 GCA_963528485.1 uncultured Pseudomonas sp.
GGCAAGTCTAGATCGGCATTGGAGGGCGGCCTATGCCAAAACTGTCCAGATCGGCTGGCGTTCTTTACCATCAGCGCCGAGGCTCATAACGACAACAGGAATGGCAGCTCATGCGGGAAAAGGATTCAGTGTCGATCTACTTCGTCCACCTGGTGACGCACGCTTTGCGTGACCAGCCGTTGCGCCTGCAATCGGTGCTGGAAGGGGCGGGGATCGACATGGCGTTGCTGGACGACCCGGCGGCGCGCGTGCCTGCCAGCGCCTTCGCAGCCTTGTGGCTGATTCAGATCAAGGAGCTGGCTGACGAGTTTTTCGATCTGGACTCCCACGGCATGCCGTTGGGCAGCTTCGCGCTGATCTGTCGTGGGCTGATCCAGGAGCCCAATCTGGAAAAAGCCCTGCGTCAGTGCCTGGCCAACTTCGGCCTGTTCCTCAAGGATTTTCGCGGCAGCCTGGTGGTACGTGGTCAGCGGGCGATCATCGCCGTGGATAATCACGCCACCGACCCGGTCAAGCGCCGGTTTGGCGAAGAGACGTTTCTGCTGCTGATGATCAGCCTCATGTGCTGGCTGGGCGGGCGACGCATCAGCATTGATCGCGCCCATTTTCGCCACACCCGCGAACGGTTGAGCGATGACTCGTTGCTCTGGGGTTTCAATCTGGGGTTCGGCGAGGCGCGCACAGAGGTCGAGTTTTCCAGCCACTACCTGCGCCTGCCGGTGGTGCAGTCGCTGCCGTCGCTCAAGTCGTTTCTGCGCACCGCGCCGCAGTGGCTGGTGATCCGCTTCCGCAATCAGCGCGGGCTGGCGTCGCAGGTGTATCAGCGCTTGCGCAGCAGTCATTACGGCCATTGGCCGACCCTGCTGGAAATGGCGGCCGAGCTGAAGCTCAGCCCCACCACCTTCCGGCGTCGACTTGAGCGTGAGGGCTGTGCGTTTCAGGGCATCAAGGACGACGTGCGCCGGGGCATCGCGCAACAGAAGCTGCGCGAGACCGACATGAGCGTGGTGGACATCGCCGCTCTGGTGGGCTTTCAGGAGCCCAGCGCGTTTCACCGGGCGTTCAAGAAGTGGACGGGGGAAAGTCCGGGCCAATACCGTGCGGCACGTTTGCATCAACTGGGTTGATGAGTCGTCAGGCCAGCCATGCATCACGCCATGACTGCAAGTTGCGATCGTTGAGTATCCACCGTTCGAAGATATCGCGCTGCAGCGCATCACCCTCGAGCGCCAATGCATCTGGCTCTGCGACTCGCGCACGGATTGCGTCGATCCAGGCCTGAGCGTGGTTGGGGAGTCGAGTCACAGGTAAGGTCTCTTCATCCCATGCGATTTCGCTGCACAGCACGCCAAATCCACATGCCCCGTATTCCAGCAGGCGCAAGACACTCTGACTGCCTTGTAAACCATTGCCGCGCAGTGGCAGCAATGCAAGGTCCAGATTCATCTGCGCAAGGGCCTCAGGATGATCGGCCTCCTGCGCCTGATATCGCTGATCTTTTACGAAGGGGCGCAATTCGATTGGGCACCAGCCCATGACCACGAAGTCCACTTCGTCTGCCAGCACGGGCATGATCTGTGCGATAAGCTCGATGTCCAGCTGGTCATGATCACCGCGCCAGCCAATACGCGGCTTATCGCCGATTCGGCGCTGCGGCGCGACGAGTGTCCAGTGTGCGGGCAACGATTCGATTACCACGCGTATGTCTTTGTGCATGCCTTCAAGCGCGGCGGCGAGGCGCCGCGAGGCCACGATCACTCGGTCCACCAGCTCCAGGCTGCGCAGGAACAGGGGGTCGACCTGGTAATCGACGGGCAGGCGGTCCAGATCCAGGATGCATGTGGCGGTAGAAAGCTGGCAGGTCAGTTCGATGTCGTGCAGGTCCGTTTCCAGGAACGGCTGCTGGAAAACAATGGCCTCCGGCTTCAGACGTTCGATTTCCACGATGCTGAGCCTGCGAGGTGACACTGCACCGTCTAGCAGGCCCTGCTCGCGCAGGGTTTCCAGAGGCGTGCTGACCCGTTTGTCGCCGTCATTGCACCGCAATGTCCGCTGAACCAGCACCAGCGGAGCAGGACGCCAAGGGAGCGCACGCCAGGTCAAGTCGACAACCGGTTCCACCTTGAAGCCGCTCGCGGTCAGGGCGAGGTTGAGGTTGTAAGCGGGGTCTCTGGCCAGCACCGGCAGCCATTTTCGGTACATGGCCAACTGCTCGCCACGAAAGCGAGTGACCTTTTTTTCATGCGCCGTCGTATCGGTCTGGACCTGGCTGACACTGGACTCGTGCAGCAAGTGAACGTGAGGTGTCCACACCACGAGGTGGCCGGACTCGCGAACCTTCAGACACAGGTCGACATCATTGTACGAGACCTTGAAGTCGACCTCGTCCAGACCGCCCAACTGGTCGTAGAGAGACTTGCGAATCATCAGGCACGCCGCCGTGACGACGCTGTAATCCTGATCAACCTGCAAGCGGTTCATGTAACCCGGGCTGTCCTGCGGTGCACCCAGAAATGCATGCAGCGCCGGCCCCTCGATGCCCAGTACGACGCCTGCGTGCTGGATGGCGCCGTCGGGATAGTACAGCTTGGCTCCGACGATGCCGACTTCCGGTCTCAGCGCATGATTGAGCAGGTTATCCAGCCATTCAGGGTGCAGGACGGCTGTGTCGTTGTTCAGCAAAACCAGGTATTCACCCCGTGCGTGGCGCGCGGCAGTGTTGTTGATTTCCGAGTAATTGAACGGATACGGGTGTCGCAGGACCCAGACTTTTTCGCTCTGCAGGTTTTCTACGCCTGACAACCATTGCAGCGCATCCGGCTCCTCGCTGTTGTTGTCGATGATGATGATTTCGTAATTATCGTAAGCCGTTCGTTCCAGTACGCTTTCGACACAGCGGCGCAGTATGCCGAGCTGGTCCTTGGTCGGGATCAGAATCGACACCAGTGGGCGTTGAGAATGGTTGTAGCTGATGCGGTATTGGCCCGGCGCCGTTTCCTCTATCAGGCTGTCAGCGTAGCCGCGCACGTGCAGGTGCCGGCTTATCGCCTGAACCTGGTCGTTGCTGCTGTCTTGAGTCAGTCCGTCGCAAATCAGGATGGGCTCGCACAGGTGGTACAACTCATCGAGGTTTGCGTTCTCGACAAGACGCAGGATCAGATTGAGCTCGAAGGCCTCCGGCAGGTCCGCGTCGAAACCCCCTGCATCCAGCATGCTCGAGCGATGGAAAAACCAGTGCTTGCACATCGCCGCCGGATAGCTGAGTAGATAGTCCAGATTGAAATCCGGACGAAATGCCGTTTCGTGACGGCCGCTGGGCGAACGGTGCAGTTCGTCTGCAAAGAGTGCCGGGGCCCGAGGCAGGTCCGGAAGCTTCAAGCGCACTCGCGACAGACCCTGTGGCGTGAACACCGCTCCCGCTTCGATCAGCATGAACCAGTCGCAGTGATGCCCTCGCAACAATTGGTTGAGTGCGTGGACACAGCCTTCGAATGGCGTCGTGTCCCAGCGCACATGCGCGGCATCTTGAAACTCTTCAGGCGCCGGGGACGAAGAGAACACGACGACCGACAACGCAGCCGAAAGCGTCTGGTGCTCCATGATGCTTGTAAGCGTCGAGGTGATCTGACGGGTCTGCCGGTCGTGGCCCAGCACCACGATCAACAGCGTCGAGCCCTCGCTGAGCGTACTCAACCGATCATCGATCAACGCCTGCTGATTGCCCTTGAGCACTCGGCGAGACAGCCACCGACTGGGGCTGAAGTCGAAGTGCTGGTGGGGGTGAGCCGTCGCAAAATACGGAAGCAGATCGACTTCGATGAAATGGTGGCGATCGGCAAACGTCGCCACTTTGATCATGCGATATTCGTCCAGAGAGCGAGACCAGCCGAGCTCGGTCAGGCGACGCTGGAACTCGGCCTGA
>CAURWS010000501.1:0-3912 GCA_963528485.1 uncultured Pseudomonas sp.
CAGCGCGGCCGGACGTCTTCAGCCCAAAGCCTTGGTGACTCTGCGCGGGTGCCTGTCGCTGCTGTCCTGGCAGGTCGAACTGGTCGACCCGCTGTCGGGCCAGTTGCCGCTGGATGATAGCGAACAGCACCAACTGCTCGAACAGTTCGGCTGCTGCTGCGGAATCGGCCTGCTCGACAGCAGCCACTCAGTCGCTGTGGAATGGACCGCGCCGTTGGCCACTGCGCTGCCTCTTGTCGAATCTGCCTTGGGTGAACACCGCGACCGCCCTGCGTCGCTCTGATCCGACGCCTGCGTCCACGCCTTGCCAGCAGGGCTGACTCGTCTGAAAAAGACAATCCTGCGTGTCTATTATCGCCAGCATGAGCAAACGCTACATGCCCGCCCTCTCTCTGTTGCATCGCAACGCAGCACAGGGGCAGGCTCACTGTGCCGCGCCCACCGCTCAAACAGAAAAGGCGACTTCACCCTTTAATTAGCACCATCGTTCCAGCACTAATTCCTGACTACCCCGACAACTATCGCACGTCACTTATTTACAGCAGACACTTAATAAAACCGGTATTTAAGGTAATATCAGCGCCCGCGATTGAAAGGATAAGTCTGCAATCGCATCCCTGTTGTTGAACGTCGACCCCTGGTTTTTGTACACATGTAAAAAGTGAGCTGGCATCTGCGTCAGGCTGACTCGCTTAAGTGACCTGACACTGTTCAGGTATCAGCAACCCTATATCCGATGGCTTCATCCGCTATGCATGGCAGCAACAAGACCTTCAAGTTACGGACTACGGGCTCAAACAAGGCGCTTCGGTGGGTGATCATATTATGCCTGGCAACAACGGCGTGTAATGTCATTGTCTGGTTGCTCGGCGATGGAATGCCGACAGGCCTGGCGTTACTCAATGTGCTGGCGTTCCTGTATATCGGCTACAGCATGAGCCGACCCAGCCAGACCATTGAGTTCGAGCCTCAGGAACTGGCCGATCATATGTTGCAGGTTCAGGAAACCGAGCGTCATCGTTTGAGCCGCGAGCTCCACGACGATATCGGCCAGATGCTCACCGCCGCCAAGCTGCAGAGCGAATGGCTGCAACGCCGTGCCACTGACGACCTGCACCCTCACTGCACGATGCTCAACAACATCCTCGACGAAACCCTGGCCAAGGTGCGGGACGTCTCGGCCATCCTGAATCCGCGCCAACTGACCAGCCTGGGCCTGGAAGCGAGCCTGCGCGCGCACCTGTTGCGCACGCTGGCGGACACCTCGATCCTCTGGAGCCTGGAGTGCCATCAGCGCCTGGCCGGCATTCCCGAAGAAATGGCCGTGGCGGCGTTTCGCATTACCCAGGAAGCCGTCACCAACATGCTTCGCCACGCACAGGCGAAGAACCTGCTGGTGCGTATCCAGCGCCGCCCGGATGGCCTGGCCTTGAGCGTCTCCGACGACGGAATAGGGTTTTCCCCGGCCGCCAATCCGGGTCAGCAAGGGCAGCGTGGGATGGCCGGCATGATCGAGCGCGCCGCCCTGCTCGGCGGCCATCTGACCGTAGACAGCCAACCCGGCCAAGGCACCCATATTCATGCCCTGTTCCCCTGGGCGCCCCGTGCACGCGAACGCGCCGAGATAAACAAGCACTCATGATCTGTAATCTTCTTCTGGTCGACGACCATGCGTTGATCCGCGCGGGCGTCCGCGCGCTGGTGTCCGACATTCCCGGCTATCAGGTCATCGGCGAGGCCGCCGATGGCAATCAGTTGCTGGAAATGACCCTGGACCTGAAGCCGGACATCATCCTGCTCGACATTTCCATGAAAGACAGCAACGGCCTGGACGCCCTCGAACGCCTGCACCGGGCGCTCCCCGACAGCAAGGTGCTGATCCTGTCGATGCACACCGAGCCGCAAATGATCATGCGTGCGCTGGAAGGCGGCGCCCATGGCTACCTGCTCAAGGACGCCACCGCCACCGAGATCGAACAGGCGCTGGAAGCCCTGCGTAATGGCGAACGCTACCTGAGCCCGGCGATTGCCCACACGGTGATCAATCAGGCGCTGGTCAGCGCACAATCGAACAAACCCGAGACCGTGGAAAACCACAACCTGACCGCGCGCCAGCTGGAAATCCTGCGCTTGATCGTGCGTGGCAAATCCACCCGGGAGATCGCCAACGGCCTGAGCCTGAGCATCAAGACCGTCGAGACCCACCGTTCACAGATCATGAAACGCCTGCAGATCTACGACGTGGCGGGTCTGGTGCTGTTTTGCGTGCGTGAGCAGATCATCAGCCTGGATGATTGAGTTCGCCCGGCATTAATCACCCACCGGCGGGAGTGAACTTGCTCACTCCCACAGGGGTTTGCAGGCGCGCCACAATTGAGTCAAGCAATGCGTTTGGCCTGCCCCAGCAACGGTGAATGGGCCGGCAGGTGAATGCGCAGCGCTGCGGGGCGGGCTTCGAAGCGCAGTTGCTCGCCGTTCAAGGGTTCGCCGTCCAGGTTGATGTCCAGCCCCTGGGCCGATTTGAGCTCCACCCACGGCAGGCGTGCGCGTACGAACAGGTTGTCGACACCCCCTTCGAACAATCCCTTGAGCGCGCCGACCACTTCCTGAGGCGCTGGCAGAATGCTGATGTCCAGCAGCCCGTCATCGGCCAGGGCGTTGGGGCAAAGCGGGTGACAGCCGCCGGCCTGTCGACCATTGCCGATGCCCAGCGCCAGCAGATCCCCCTGCCAGTAGAAGTCCGGACCACTGAGCTCACCGTACGCCGCCTTCAACTCGCTAAAACGCGACAGGCCTGTGAACAGATACGCCGCACCACCGAGTATCTTTTTCAGGTCCTCCGATGTGTTGGCCGTGACCTGGCTGCCAAAGCCCCCCGTGGCCATGTTCAGGAACAGTTGCCCGTCAACGGCACCCATATCGACCGGGCGCGTAGGCACATCCAGCAGATCGAGGGCCTTTTCGATCTCTTGCGGCACCCCCGCCGAGCTGGCGAAGTCGTTGGCCGTGCCCAGTGGCAGGATGGTCAGGCTGGCCTCGCTCTCGGCAAGGACCAACGCTTCGGCGACATCGCGCAGGGTGCCGTCTCCTCCTCCTGCAATGATCTCGCGATGCCCGGCTGCCAAGGCCTCGGTCACCAGCCTTTGCGCGTCGCCCGCCTCCCAGGTCAGGCGTACGTCCAGTTCCCAGCCATGCTTGCGCTTGCGTTCCACGGCCTGGCGAACGTCATCGTTGAGCGCCTGCTTGCCATGAAGAATCAATATCGCCCTGCGCTCCGTCATGTTACTTCCCTCTTTGCTGCGATTGATTGCGTGAGATGTTGACCTCGGCGCGACGAGAAATAGCCCCCCGGCAAAAATATTTTTCGTGCCAGACGAATGGATCCAAAGCCCCGGCGGCATTGGGTCTCTCCCGCCTCGCCAATCCCGACCTTTGCTGTCGTAACGCCACTTTCCTGCAATCTCCTGCTTTCACACCCTGACACCTCCTGTTTCATGGGCTTTACTGTGCTCAGGCACTCGTTTGAAGGAAATTCCGACTTGCATTCGGAAGTGGTCCTACGCCGTATGGGGAAAAATGGGATTTTTTCTCATCGTCGGGATTGAAATGCGGATCAATAGTGTGCTTAATCGACAAATTATTGGCTTATTTTGATGTGCCCGGCAAAAAAGTCATTAAATTGACTTTCGCTGATGGAGTGCTGGGCAGATAGGCCAGTCATGGATTCATGGATCGAAGAGGTGAGGACGTTCTATGCGACTGCAACCGGTCGACAGCCTTCTGCTGACACGCACCAGTCTGATCGAGTATTTCCTGTTCGCCGTCAGGTTGGTCCACGGAGTCACTTCCGTCCTGCCCGGCATTCTGATCCTCACGTTCTGGCACGCCGAAACGCCGACCCCGCCGGAAAGC
>CAURWS010000502.1:0-3911 GCA_963528485.1 uncultured Pseudomonas sp.
TAATCCAGATTCAGCCACAGTGGCTTGGGCTGGCGAGCCTTCATCGCCTCGATCTGCGTCGCCGGCAGATGACAGCCGAACGCCTCGATCACCACGTCGGCAGGCTCGACCGGTTGCCATTCTCTTGCCCAAAAACGCACGTCGACGCCGTCCCGCCATTGCTGCGCGGCCTGGGCATCGGCGCCCGGACACAGGCGCGCGAACGCGGCCAGGTCATCGATCCACAGGCGCACGTTCATGTCGTGCTCGGCGACCAGCTGTCGGGCCAGACGAAAGGTCACGCCGACGTCGCCAAAGTTATCCACAACGGTACAGAAAATATCCCAAGAGGCTTTCATCCGGTCTCCCCTGAGGATGTTCAAAAAAACCGATTGTCCTTTATAACGACGCAGAATCACCAGCCCCGGTCGTGCGACAATCCACGCCACGTCCAACGCAAGGAAGGAAGTCTGCCATGTACGTCAACCATCGCGAATTGTCTGTCACGTTGCGTCCATTAAAGCTGGCGCTGTCGATCGCCGCCGGCATCTGGCTGGGCTTTCTGGCCGTCGTGCTCACAGCCTGGTTGATCTACAAGGCATTGCCACCCGAGCAGACTCAGGCCCTGAACAACGCCGCCACGCAAATGACCACGCCTCCAGCCGCCAAGGCCAACCCGGAGAGCGACAACCCGATGTTCGATCAGTACCGGCAGATCCTGCGCGACAGCGAAGCCCGTCAGGCGCAAGAGGCCGAACAGGCCGAACGCGCGCGCAGCTTCAACGGCCCCAAATGCCAGTTCTGGATGCAGCAGAACCAGACCGCCCCCAGCGAAAAGAGCCGCGCGGCGATCTATCAGTTCTGCGGCTGATGACTTTGACGAGACACCCGCTCACATGAACAAGCAACAGGTCCTGCAACGGATCATCGAGAAACTTGGCGTCGATCTGGACATTGCCATTCGTGCCGCGCAAACCGCGTACGAAACCGCGACCCACGAAGAGAACATCGCCGAGAACAAATACGACACCTTGGGGCTGGAAGCGTCCTACCTCGCGGCTGGCCAGGCCCGACGCGTCGAGGAGATTCGACTGTCGTTGAACCTGTATCAGAACCTTGCGATCATGCCGTTCGATGAGGCACGCGGCATTCAGTCGGGGGACCTGATTGCGCTGGAATCAGCCAGCGGCGTCGAGCAATGGCTGTTTCTGGGGCCGGATGCAGCGGGCCTGAAGGTTCACCTGGACGACACCCTGATCACCGTCATCACCCCACGCGCGCCCTTGGGCCAGAACCTGCTCGGCAAGTTCGACGGCGATGAGGTCGAAATCCGCGTCAATGGCAGCCGGCAATCCTTCGAGATCACGCGCGTACTGTGACCCGTTGATCATTTGCAGGGTTGAAGGGCCCGACTTTTTGTGGGTAAGGTGCGCAGTCGCACGACAAAGGTGAACCCGGAATATGGAGCCGGGCACAAGGATTTAACCAAGGAGATATTTCATGACTAACGTCATCACTTTCCCTGACGCCCATGAACGTGATCGCCTCAAGTCCAGTGAGCACCCAGGGTTGAGATACCTGAACAAGAAAGAGCGACAACTGATCGACTGCCTGCGCATGACCAGCCACGCGGGCCGCCAGTATGTGTACGACTACGCCAATATCATGCACCGCTCCAAGCCTCTGTACCCCGATCCCATGGACTGACGGGCAACGAGCGGTTCAGCGCAGGTTCAGTACAAAGCCACCGGGCACGGGCCTATAGTGGGTAGATGTTTTTTGCCCTCAGGAAAATCCCATGCCCGCTGTGACCCCAGACCCTGCCACCCCTGCCGCAAACTCTCCGGCTGAACCTGCCAACAACCATCACCTGCGTTTCCACAAAGGCCACGCTCATCTGGCGCCGACTTTCGGCAATGACGCTTTCGCGCTCAAGGCTGAGGCCTTTGCCCGATTCTTCGGCACGCCGACGTTTCTCGGCGCCCAGACGCTCATCGTGCTGCTGTGGGTCGGCGCCAACTTAAGCGGCCTGGTGACGTTCGACGTCTACCCTTTCATCCTGCTCAACTTGGCCTTCAGCCTGCAGTCGGCGTACGCCGCGCCGTTGATTTTGCTCGCCCAGACCCGCCAGGCCGCGCGCGACAAAGCCAGCTCCGATGCCGATGCCCAACACCGCGAAGCCCTGGCCGTGGCCAACGAAGAACGTATGGCCCGCGCCGCGCAAAACACCGCGCAGATGCTCGAACTGCTGGAGCAAAACACCCGCCTGACGGAAATGACCAAGGTACTGACCGAGCGCGTCGAAGCCCTGACCGCCGACATGCACAAACACTTCGTGAAAAAGGACGGCCATGCCTGACTGAACGCTTTGGGCACTGGGTGGACATTTATGATATTGCGATCATCATGAATGCACGGGATTATGGCCGTAATGTTTTCTCATCCGGCAATTCGCCGGACGTTTCCCACGGAGCGTACGCCCATGCAAAGCACTTCTCGCGAAGAAACCCTGGCCCAGTGGCAGACTCAGGAACAAGAAATGCGCGCCCGTCTGGGCAAGGCCGGCAGCATGAGCCTCATGGAAGTCGCCCAGCTCACGCCTCAGGAATTTTTCGACGGCATCGGCAACGGTCTCTACCCTCACCCGCCGATTGGCGAGCTGATGGATTTCGTCCCCATCGAATGGACGCCCGGTCGCTTCCTCTTTCAAGGCACGCCGGGCCCGCAGCACTACAACCCGCTGGGCATCGTGCATGGCGGGTACGCGGCGACCTTGCTGGATTCCTGCATGGGCTGCTCGATTCACACGCAGTTGAAAAAAGGCCAGGGCTACACGACGCTGGATCTGCGCATCAGCTACATCCGCGCCCTGACTGACAAGAGCGGGCCGATTCGCGCCGAAGGCACGGTGGTGCATCTGGGGCGTTCGACGGCGCTGGCCGAGGGCAAGATATACGACGCCGAGGGTCGGCTGTTCGCCACCGGAACCACGACCTGCATGATTCTGGACATGAACCGGTAGATCAGAACAGGCCCGTGCTGACTCTGTAGCGGCACGGGCGGGCGGCGCTCAACCCGACACCACCGAATAAATCCCTACCACACTCAGCACGATCACCGTGCCGCCCAACACCACCACTTCACGCAATGGCGCGGGAATGCGTTCCTGCTTCAGGCCTTTTGCGCTCTTGCGATAGCGGGCGTTAAGGCCGATCTGGATGAGAATCCCCGCGACCAGCGAGACGATGACCGGCAACAGGGCGATCAGCCCGAAATGCGGAATCCAGCGCAGGAAGATCGTGCACACCACCAACAGGGTCATCAGGGTCCGACGCCAGGCCAGCAGCGTACGCTCGGGCTGCAGACCCGGATCCTCGTGCCCCGGCGAAACCGGCCCGCGCCGATTCATCGCGCGCCGTAAACCAGAAACACGATCAACCCCGCCGCCACCAGCGCGCCGCCCAGCGAGAGGATCGGCACCAGCACCGGCAACGGCAGCGGTTTGCGCAGACGCATCGCCCGTTCAACCTTCAGCCAGCGGACACAGGCACTGGCGCTGACCAGCATCGCCAACACCAGCAACGACAGCGCCACCGCGCGGCGCAGGCCGGGGCTGAAGACATCACCCGTAAAGGCTTCCACGGCAATGCCGCCCGCGAGAAACGCCAGTGCCGTGCGGATCCACGCCAGAAAGGTCCGCTCGTTGGCCAGGGTAAAGCGTGGGTCAGGTTCGCAACCGCCGCCCAAAAGGGACGCGGACAACCGATCGCGATCAGGGGAAGGGACGTTGCCAGGATCCGGAGAAGTCATGTCGCACCGAGGTCGGGTAGATGCCGATGATCATACCGGTCATGACCCGCAAACGCCCGCCTCGGCTGCGACATGGGTGTATCCATGGCCGCGGTGACTGAAAGCCTGTCGCTAATTTTTCC
>CAURWS010000503.1:0-3911 GCA_963528485.1 uncultured Pseudomonas sp.
CTGCTCAGCGAGCGCATGCGCCGCGTGCTGCCCTTCGTGTCCCGAGGGCGTAAGCCTGGGCAAAAACGCCTGCGGGTGATCAGCAACATGGGGGCGGCCAACCCGTTGTCGGCGGCGCGAGAAATCAGGCGGATTGCGGCTGAATTGGGCCTGCAGGGCCTGACCGTCGCGGCGGTGACCGGCGATGACGTCCTCGCGCAGTTGAACCCGGAGCAGTTGCTGGACAATGGCGCCAGCGTCGGAGAACTGGGGGATCGGCTGATCTCCGCCAATGCTTATCTGGGCGCCGAGGGCATTGTCGAGGCCTTGAGCGTCGACGCCGATGTGATCATCACCGGGCGTGTGGCCGACCCGTCGCTGTTTCTCGCGCCGCAGCTGTTCGAGTTCGGCTGGGGGCAGGATGACTGGGAAAAACTGGGGCGCGGCACCTTGATCGGCCACCTGCTCGAATGCGCAGGGCAGATCACCGGCGGCTACTTTGCTGACCCCGGCGTCAAGGACGTACCGGATCTGGCACGGCTCGGTTTCCCGCTGGCTGAGGTTGATGCCGAGGGCCTGGCGGTGATCAGCAAGGTGGCAGGTTCCGGGGGGCGAATCGACACCGCGACCTGCACCGAGCAGATGATCTATGAAGTGCATGACCCCAAGGCTTACCTCACGCCCGACGTGACGGCGGATTTTTCCGGTGTCTCATTCAGCGTGATCGCGCCCAACGAAGTCCGGGCTGAAGGCGCAGCAGGACGTGCGCGACCTCGGACGCTGAAAGTGTCGGTGGGTTATCTCGATGGCTGGATTGGCGAGGGGCAGATCTCCTACGGCGGTCCCGGCGCCCTGGCCCGCGCGCAGTTGGCGCGGGAGGTAGTGCTGGAGCGGCTGAAGATCACCGGCGTGGTGTTCGACGACATACGCTCGGAGCTGATCGGGGTCGATTCGCTGCACGGTTTCGAGCTGGGCTCGCGTGCGTCGGGCGAGCCTTGGGAAGTGCGCCTGCGGGTCGCCGCGCGCTGCGCCGACAAGGCTGAAGCCGTGCGTATCGGCAATGAAGTGGAGACGCTGTACACCAATGGCCCCTATGGCGGCGGCGGGGCAACCAAGGCGGTGCGGCAGGTGGTGGCGGTGGCGTCGTTGCTGTTGCCCCGTGAAGCGGTCACGCCCCGTGTTCATCTGGAGGATGCATCATGAACGTCGTCAAACTGCGCGAGCTGGCCCATTCGCGGACCGGGGACAAGGGCGATACCTCAAACATTTCGGTGATTGCTTTTAAGGCTGAGGATTATCCTCGGTTGGTTGAACAGCTGACGGTGGAGCGGGTGACGGCGCATTTTGCCGGGTTGCTCGATCCGAAGGCTGGGGCGGTGCGGCGGTATGAATTGCCGAATGTGCAGGCGCTGAACTTTGTGCTGCCGGGGATTTTGAAGGGCGGGGTGACGCGGTCGTTGGCGCTGGATGCCCATGGCAAGGCGTTGGGGGCCGCTTTGTTGGATATCGATGTTTAGATGACTGTGTCCGGCAGGTGGTGGGCTGATCGGTTATGGCGTGTGTGCCTGGTAGGCATGAGGCCCACGGGGGGCCGACTACCGGCCCGCACACAAGCAATCTGACCGTTCCGATATTAATCCCAACCCTGATCTTGCAAAAAAGGCCGAAAAATCACTTTCCCTCATGCCGCCCCTCAGAAACCTCCGGCGGCACATCCTCATCCCCCGACATGCGCTTGCGAAACAGCCCCGTGCGCGCCAGCAACAGCGTCGTCACCGGCACCGTAATCGCCAGCAAAATCGGAATCAGCCAGGCATGCAACACCGGCCCTTCCTTCAACGCCGAGAAGTAAACGATTGACGCCAGTGCCACACACCACGCCCCAATCGTCGAGGCCAGCGCTGGCGGATGCATGCGCTGAAAAAAATCCTTCAGCCGCAATAGCCCGAACGCCCCCACCAGGGCAAACAGACTGCTCGCCACCAGCAACAGCGCCGTCAGCACCTCCGCCCAGAACGGCAACACAGACGTCGAGTTCATTCGATCACCTCGCCGCGCAGCAGAAATTTCGCCAGGGCAAACGAGCCGACGAACCCGAACAGCGCGATCAACAGCGCCGCTTCGAAATAGGTGTCACTGGCATAACGAATCCCCAGCACCAGCATCATCAGCATTGCCAGCATATACAGGTAATCCAGCGCCAACACCCGGTCTTGCGCCGAGGGGCCTTTGAACAGGCGGATCAGGGTCAGGATCATCGCGACGGTAAACAGCGACAGGCTGAGCAGAATCGCGTTGGTCAACAGCGGGCTCATTGAAAAATCTCCATCAACGGGCGTTCGTAGGTGGTCTTGAAGTGCTCGATGAAACGCACCTCGTCATCCAGATCGAACACGTGCATCAGCAACACACTGCGATCGAGCGCCAGTTCCGACCAGACCGTGCCCGGCACCACGGTGCAGATCATCGACAGCGCCGCCAGCCCGTGGGCGTCGTGCAGGTCCAGGGGCACTTTGACGAAGGCCGAGCGTGGCGGCTTCTGCCCGGCGCGCAGCACGCCCCAGGCCACTTGCAGGTTCGAGACCAGCACGTCGCGACCCACCAGAAAGAACAGCTTCAGGGCCACCCCCGGTTTGCGAATCCGCGCAGGTTGCGGGCGCAAAGGCGCGAACAGGATCGGCGCCAGAAACCCCAGCAGCGCGCCAAACAACAGGTTGCCCGCGCTCAGGGACAGGTTGAGCAGCAGCCACAGCGCCCACAACGACAGCGACAACAGCGGCGCAGGAAACAGGCGCTTCATGGCTGCACCTCCACGCTGGCGGTGCTCGGCGACGGCACCGGTTTGGCGGCCATCACCGACAGCACATACTGCTGCGGGTCATGCAGGGCTTGCGCGGTGTCCTGGGTGTAATGCAGCAGCGCCTGGGCCTTGAACGTCAGCACGATACAAGCGCCGATAAGCAGCGCAATGGGGATGCATTCGTTGCGGCGCAGGGCGGGGGACGGGCGATCCTGGGCGGTCCAGAAACGCTTGATGCCGACGCGCACGAAGGCGAACAGCGAAGCCAGCCCCGAGACGATCAGCAGCGCAACGAGGGTCCAGCTGTCAGCGCGGATCGCTTCGTCCTTGGCCACGTCGAGCCCCAGCGGGTTGAGCAGGGCGCTGATCAGCGTCAGCTTGCCGAGAAAGCCCGACAGCGGCGGCATGCCGATGATCAGCAGGGCGCAGGCGATGAAGCTCAAACCGAGAAACGCCATGGTCCAGGGAATCACCTGACCGACCACCGCTTTTTGTTCGTCGTCCAGGTTTGTGCCCGGCACCGGATGCAGTGATTCCAGCGCTTTGGGCAGCTGATCGGCGTCGTCTTCCAGCGGGATTTCGTTGGCTGAGCGCGAACGCTCGATCAGTTCGGCGAGCAGGAACAGCGCGCTCAGCGCCAGGGTCGAGCTGACCAGATAGAACAGCGCGCCGGCGGTCAGGCTCGGCTGAGCGAAGCCGATGGCCGACAGCAGAATCCCTGCCGACACCAGAATGCTCAGGCTGGCCATGCGCTCAAGCCGTTGGGCCGCGACGATGGAAATCGCCGCCACCGCCAGCGTCGCCATGCCGCCCCAGATCAGCCAGTCGCCGCCGAAGAACGCCGATGCCCCGGCCTGCCCCGAGAACAGCAGGGTCCACAGGCGCAGCAGGGTGTAGGCACCCACTTTGGTCATCAACGCGAACAGCGCCGCCACCGGTGCACTGGCGGCCGAATAGGCCGGGACCAGCCAGAAGTTCAGCGGCCACATGCCGGCCTTGGCCAGAAACGCTACCGCGAGAATCGCCGCGCCTGCGTGCAACAGGCCCAGATCCGCCTCAGAGACTTGTGGAATTTTGACGGCCAGGTCGGCCAGATTCAGCGTGCCGGTCACGCCGTAAATCAGTGCGGCGC
>CAURWS010000504.1:0-3906 GCA_963528485.1 uncultured Pseudomonas sp.
GTATAGGGGCGGTTCAGCCCCTATTCAACTGCCGGGTAGTGATTTCCGACTACACGCTACCGATCATTTGTTTCAGCGGATGTGGGCGAGCACGCCCTGCAACTCGTCGAGCGAGTTGTAACGGATCACCAGCTGACCTTTTCCTTTCTGGCCATGGCGAATCTGCACCGCAGAGCCCAGCCGCTCGGCCAGACGCTGTTCGAGACGGGCGATATCCGGGTCGGCCTTGGCCGGTGCTGCAGCTTCCTGTTTACCACTCAACCACTGGCGAACCAGTGCTTCAGTCTGGCGCACGGTCAGGCCGCGTGCGACAACATGTCGCGCCCCGTCAACCTGCTGTTCTTCCGGCAAACCCAGCAACGCACGGGCGTGGCCCATTTCCAGGTCGCCATGGGACAGCATGGTCTTGATCACTTCAGGCAGCGCGATCAGCCGCAACAGGTTGGCCACACTGACGCGGGACTTACCCACAGCCTCGGCGACCTGCTGCTGCGTCAGCTGGAATTCGTTCTGCAGACGCTGCAGGGCAATCGCTTCCTCAATGGGATTGAGGTCTTCGCGCTGGATGTTTTCGATCAGTGCCATGGCAATAGCCGCTTCATCCGGCACATCGCGCACCATAGCCGGGATCGTCTCGACACCCGCTTGCTGGCTGGCGCGCCAGCGGCGTTCACCGGCGATGATCTCGAAGCGGTTGTCGGCAATCGGACGCACCACGATCGGCTGCATGACGCCTTGCGCCCTGATCGAGTTGGCCAGTTCTTCCAGCGCCTGCGGGTCCATGTCCCGACGTGGCTGGTACTTGCCGCGCTGGATCAGGTCCAGCGGAATGTGTTGCAGCTCGCGCTGATCGGCCTGTACGGCCTGTTCTTCCAGCGCGCTGACGGTGGGACTGCTCAGAAGTGCGTCCAGCCCACGTCCGAGTCCTCGTTTCTTGACGGCCATGGAGTTTCCTTAAGTGGGCTGGGCTGCGGCGCGAGAAGACCGGCGCTGACGACGAACCATCTCGCCAGCCAGAGCCAAGTAAGCCAGCGCACCGCGTGAACTCTTGTCGTAAGCCAGTGCAGGCATGCCGAAACTCGGCGCCTCGGCCAGACGGATGTTGCGCGGGATCACGGTGTCGTACAGCTGATCGCCGAAGTGTTCCTTGAGCTGCGCCGAGACATCGTTGATCAGGCTCAGGCGTGGGTCGTACATGGTCCGCAGCAGGCCTTCGATCTTGAGCGAAGGATTGAGCAACTCGCCGATGCGCTTGATGTTATCCACAAGATCACTCAGACCTTCGAGCGCGTAGTACTCGCACTGCATGGGGATAATCACGCCGTCGGCAGCGACCAGGGCGTTGAGCGTCAGCATCGACAGCGACGGTGGGCAGTCGATGAGGATGTAATCGTAATTTTCGCGAATCGGTGCCAGCGCGGTGCGCAGACGCGACTCTTTCATCTGCATTTCCAGCAGGACGACTTCGGCGGCGGTCAGGTCGCGGTTGGCCGGCAGCAGTTGATAACCGCCGTGCTCGGAGAAATGCATGGCCTGGTTCAGGTCGCATTCGCCGATCAACAGATCGTAGACCGAATGCTCAAGCGCGTGTTTATCCACACCGCTACCCATGGTGGCGTTGCCTTGTGGATCGAGATCGATCAACAACACCCGACGCTTGGTTGCGACCAGCGACGCTGCGAGGTTGATGCAGGTGGTGGTTTTACCCACACCACCCTTTTGGTTCGCTATCGCGAATACCTTAGCCATTCTTGCGTGTGTTCCCTGTCATGCCGTGCGGCGCAGTATCAGCAGATGCCGTTGCCCTTGGCAACCGGGTACGGCCAAGGCCTGCGCGCTTTCCAGATGAAAATCTGCGGGCAATGCTACCAGTTCATCCGCAGGATGCAGACCCTTCATCGCCAACCAGCGCGTTTTGCCGTCGCCCATGTGCCGCGTCCAGCCGGTGAAGTCTTCCAGGCTGCTGAAGGCACGGGAAATGATCCCGGTGAACGGCAGCTCGGGTTGGAAGGCTTCGGCGCGACTGTGGATAACTGTCAGGTTGTCGAGCGCAAGCTCCAGTTTGACCTGGGTCAGGAAGCGGGTTTTCTTGCCATTACTGTCCAGCAGCGTGACTTTCATGTCCGGAAACATGATCGCCAGTGGAATACCTGGCATGCCGCCGCCGCTGCCGACATCGAGTTGACGCTCTCCGTCGATGAAAGGAACCACACTCAGGCTGTCGAGCAGGTGACGGGAGACCATTTCGTCCGGATCGCGCACGGCGGTCAGGTTGTAGGCCTTGTTCCACTTGATCAGCAAAGCCAGATACGCCAGCAATTGCGCGTGCTGGGTTTCACTCAGCTCGACGCCCAGTTCGCGGGCGCCAAGGGTCAATTCTTCTGCGTGCTGCGGGGTGACCAACGAACTCAAGCGCTTTGCTCCAACTGACGGCCCGCGCCGCGTTTTTTCAAGTGAATCATCAACAGCGAAATGGCAGCCGGGGTGACGCCCGGAATGCGGGATGCCTGGCCGAGGGTCTCAGGACGAGTTATCCCCAGCTTGCTTTGAATTTCTTTCGACAGACCGGAAATGCCCGTGTAATCGATATCGGCTGGCAGCCTGGTGTCTTCGCTGGCACGCAGGCGAGCGATTTCATCCTGCTGGCGGTCGATGTAACCGGCGTATTTGGTCTTGATTTCGACCTGCTCGGCAACCTGTGGATCGATCGAGCCGTTACCCGTCAGCGCAACCAGGCTCGCGTAGTCCACTTCCGGACGGCTGAGCAGGTTGAGCAGGTTGTATTCGTGGGTCAGCGGCGTGCCGAAGTGAGCGGAAACCGCATCACCCTGCTCGGTGCCCGGACGAATCCAGGTGGATTTCAAGCGTTGTTCTTCCAGCTCGATGCCTTCGCGCTTGGCGCAGAACGACGCCCAACGCGCATCGTCGACCAGACCCAGCTCGCGCCCTTTTTCGGTCAGGCGCAGGTCGGCGTTGTCTTCGCGCAGAATCAGGCGGTATTCGGCGCGGGAGGTGAACATCCGGTACGGCTCTTGGGTGCCAAGGGTGATCAGATCATCCACAAGCACGCCGATGTACGCCTCGTCGCGGCGCGGGCACCAGCTTTCCTTGCCCTGCGCGCGCAATGCGGCGTTGGCACCGGCGAGCAGACCTTGCGCACCGGCTTCTTCATAACCGGTGGTGCCGTTGATCTGCCCAGCAAAGAACAGACCGGCGATGACTTTGGTTTCCAGGCTGTACTTCAGATCGCGCGGGTCGAAGTAGTCGTACTCGATCGCATAGCCAGGACGCACGATGTGGGCGTTTTCCATGCCGCGGATCGAACGCACGATCTGCAGCTGCACATCGAAGGGCAGCGAAGTCGAGATGCCGTTCGGGTACAGCTCATGGGTGGTCAGGCCTTCCGGCTCGATGAACACCTGATGGCTTTCCTTGTCGGCGAAGCGGTGAATCTTGTCTTCGATCGACGGGCAGTAGCGCGGGCCGATGCCTTCGATTTCGCCGGCAGCCGAGTACATCGGCGAACGATCGAGGTTGGCGGCGATGATTTCGTGGGTGCGTGCGTTGGTGTGGGTAATCCAGCAGCTGACCTGACGCGGGTGCTGCGCTTTGGAACCCAGGAACGACATGACCGGAATCGGCGTGTCACCGGGCTGCTCGGTCATGACCGAGAAATCCACAGAGCGACCGTCGATGCGCGGCGGCGTACCGGTTTTCAAGCGACCGACCCGTAACGGCAGCTCACGCAGACGGCGGGCCAGCGCGATGGAAGGCGGATCACCTGCGCGGCCACCGGAATAGTTCTGCAAACCGATGTGGATAAGTCCGCCCAGGAACGTGCCTGTGGTCAGGACAACCGAGTCGGCCATGAAGCGCAGGCCCATCTGAGTGACGACGCCGCGCACC
>CAURWS010000505.1:0-3905 GCA_963528485.1 uncultured Pseudomonas sp.
GGTCAACGGTATGCACGACAGCCTCAACCCGCTGACCGGCATGATCGCCCTGGCCAACATGATGGTCGGCGAAGTGATCTTCGGCGGTGTTGGCGCGGGCTTGTACGGGATGTTGCTGAACGTGCTGATCGCCGTGTTCCTCGCCGGTTTGATGATCGGTCGCACCCCGGAATACCTCGGCAAGAAGCTGCAGGCCCGAGAAGTGAAACTGCTGGTCGCCACCCTGATCGTCATGCCGGTCGGCGTGCTGGTGTTCGGTGCCCTGGCGGCGTCGTTGCCTGGCCCTGCGGGTGCGGTGAGCAACCCCGGCGCCCACGGTTTCAGCCAGCTGCTCTACGCCTACACCTCGGCCACCGCGAACAACGGCTCGGCGTTCGGCGGCTTTAGCGCCAACACCCTGTTCCACAACCTGATGCTGAGCCTGTCGATGTTCATCGGCCGCTTTGGCTACATCCTGCCGGTGCTGGCCCTGGCGGGCAGTTTGGCGGCGAAGAAGACCGCGCCTCTGGGGCTGAACAGCTTCCCGACCCATGGCCCGCTGTTCGTCACCCTGCTGACCGTGACCATTTTGCTGGTGGGCGGCCTGACGTTCCTGCCGACCCTGGCACTGGGACCGATTGCCGAACACTTGAGCCTGGGCTTCTGAGGATCGAATCATGAACATGCCTGCACCTGTCACAAAGAACCCTGAACACGCCTCGGTCGCAGAACCCGCAAAAACCGGCTTCGCTGCATTGTGGCGCCCGGCGCTGATCCAGGCCTTCGTCAAGCTCGATCCGCGTCAGCTGCAACGCGCGCCGGTGATGCTGGTGGTGGAGCTGACCGCGATTCTCACCACCATCCTGTGCCTGATCCCCAACCCTGCCGTGCCGACCTTTGTCGCGGTGCAGATCGCGGTGTGGCTGTGGTTCACCGTGCTGTTCGCCAACTTCGCCGAGGCATTGGCCGAAGGCCGTGGCAAGGCTCGCGCCGACAGCCTCAAGGCCGGGACCGAGGGCCTGAAAGCCCGTCTGCAAGGGGCCACGGGGGCGTTCATTACGGTCAACGCCAGCACCCTGCGCAAAGGCGATGTGGTGCGCGTCGAAGCGGGGGAGCTGATTCCCGGTGACGGCGAGGTCATCGAGGGCATCGCGGCGGTCAACGAAGCGGCGATCACCGGGGAATCCGCACCGGTGATCCGCGAGTCCGGCGGCGACCGTTCGGCGGTCACCGGCAACACCCGGTTGGTCTCGGACTGGCTACTGGTGCGCATCAGCGCCAACCCCGGCGAATCGACCCTGGACCGCATGATCGCCCTGGTGGAAGGCGCCAAACGCCAGAAAACCCCCAACGAAGTCGCGCTGGATATCCTGCTGATCGGCCTGACCCTGATCTTCCTGCTGGTGGTCGTGACCCTGCAGCCGTTCGCCCATTTCGCTGGCGGCAACCTGCCGCTGGTGTTCCTGGTGGCGCTGCTGGTGACGCTGATTCCCACCACCATTGGCGGTTTGCTGTCTGCCATCGGCATCGCCGGGATGGATCGTCTGGTGCGCCTGAACGTGATCGCCAAATCCGGCCGTGCGGTCGAGGCGGCAGGGGACGTGCACGTGCTGTTGCTGGACAAGACCGGCACCATCACCTTCGGCAACCGTCGTTGTGCGGCGGTGTACGCCGCGCCTGGCGTCAGCGGCAAGGAACTGAGCGAGGGCACGCTGCTGGCCTCGCTGGCCGACGACACCGCCGAGGGCAAGTCCATCGTCGAATACCTGCGTGCGCTGAACCCGATGACCGAGCCTGCGCCAAGCCAGCTGACAGCGGTGCCATTCAGTGCCGAAACCCGCTTGTCTGGCGTTGACTTCGATGGCCGCGTGTACCGCAAGGGCGCCGTGGATTCACTGCTGAAGTTTATTGGCCGTGAGCGCGCCGACCTGCCGCAGACCCTGGCCCGCGAGATCGACAAGATCGCCAAGACCGGTGGCACGCCGTTGCTGGTCTCGGTCGACAACAGGCTGCTTGGCGCGATTCACCTCAAGGACGTGGTCAAGCCGGGCATTCGCGAGCGTTTCGACGAGTTGCGCAAACTGGGCATTCGCACGGTCATGGTCACTGGCGACAACCCGTTGACCGCCGCCGCGATCGCCGCTGAAGCGGGCGTAGATGACGTGCTCGCCGAAGCGACCCCCGAGAAGAAACTGGAGCGTATTCGTCAGGAACAGAACGACGGGCGTCTGGTGGCGATGTGCGGCGACGGCGCCAACGACGCCCCCGCGCTGGCTCAGGCGGACGTCGGCATGGCCATGAACGACGGCACCCAGGCAGCGCGGGAGGCGGCCAACATGGTCGACCTGGACAGCGATCCGACCAAGCTGCTGGACGTGGTGCAGATCGGCAAGGAACTGCTGGTCACCCGTGGCGCGTTGACGACCTTCTCCATTGCCAACGACGTGGCCAAGTATTTCGCCATCCTCCCGGCACTGTTCGCGGCGATCTACCCGCAATTGGGCGTGCTCAACATCATGCACCTGGCCAGCCCGCAGAGCGCGATTCTGTCGGCCATCGTCTTCAACGCGCTGATCATCGTGGTGCTGATTCCGCTGGCCCTGCGTGGGGTGCGTGTGCAGGCGGCGAGTGCGGCGCATCGGCTGCGTCGCAACCTGCTGATCTACGGGCTGGGCGGGATTGTCGTGCCGTTCGTGGGGATCAAGGCGATCGACCTGCTGCTGACCGGCCTGCATCTGGTTTAAGTGCTGTTACTTGTGCTGCGGCGCCCGAGGGTTCATCCGAAGCGCTCGCAGCCACCTGATTTGATTGAGGATTGAATGATGTCGACTATAGTGCGTCCCGCTGTGAGTCTGATCGTGCTGATGACCCTGATCACCGGCGTGGCTTATCCGCTGGTGGTAACGGGCGTCGCGCAAGTGGCGTTTCCGGAGCAGGCCAACGGCAGTCTGGTGTATGACGATCAGGGCAAGGTGCGTGGCTCGGAATTGATTGCGCAGAACTTCACGGGTGAGCAGTGGTTCCATCCGCGTCCATCGGCCGGGGCCTATGCCACCGTGGCCAGTGGCGCGAGCAACCTTTCGCCGAGCAACCCGGCGCTGGCCACCCGGATCGGTGATGATGCGGCCAAGGAGAAGGTCGAAGGGCAGGGGCCTGTGCCGCTGAACCTGCTGACCACGTCAGGCAGTGGCCTGGACCCTCACCTGTCGCCGGCCGCTGCCGATTATCAGGTAGCGCGGGTGGCGGCGGCGCGGCATGTGTCTGCGGTAAAGGTGCAGCAGTTGGTGGCGGATAACACTTACCGTCCGCTGATTGGCCCGGCAGTGGTGAATGTGCTGGCCTTGAACCAGAGTTTGAGTGAAATTCGCCAGCAATAGAGATACGACCTGTAGGAGCGGGGGTGCCCGCGCAGGCGCATTGTATGTGGGGCAGATTTGTTCTGGGACCACCACAACCCCGGCCAGCCCGCACCAACAACCAACAGCGAAATTCGCACCCAATAGTGATACGACGGGTAGGCGGGCTGTGGCCCTGTAGGGCGATTTGTCTGTGCTACATTTGTCATCTGACCCAACGTCTTCGCGGGCAAGCGCGCTCCTACAACGACGTGCGAAAGAAATGAGTCACCCCATCAGGACAACTATCGTGAATTCAGACAGCCGCGCCGATGCCTTGCTGGCCACGCTCCCCCGGGATGACCGTGGCCGCTTGAAGGTGTTTCTGGGTGCTGCCCCAGGCGTCGGCAAGACCTTCGCCATGCTGCAGGCGGCGCACACGCAACTGCGTCAGGGTGTTTCCCTGCTGGTCGGGGTAGTCGAAACCCACGGCCGCGCCGAGACCGAAGCCTTGCTCGGCGGCCTGCCGCAACTGCCCATGCTGCGCTCTGAATACCGCGGCGTGATGCTTGAAGAAATGGACATGGACGG
>CAURWS010000506.1:0-3905 GCA_963528485.1 uncultured Pseudomonas sp.
GGCTTGTGCCGCGACCTGGGGTTTTCGGATCACGATCGCGATGAAAACGTGCGACGGGTTGCCGAGGTCGCTGCACTTATGGCCGACTGCGGCCTGACCGTGATGGTGGCGCTGATTTCGCCGACCCGCGCAGCCCGTCATCACGCACGTTCGATCATCGGCAATGAGCGTTTTGTCGAGGTGTTTATCGACGCGCCGCTGGCGGTGGTCGAAGCTCGCGATCCCAAGGGGCTTTACCGCAGGGCAAGGCGGGGTGAGATCCCGGGTTTTACCGGCATCGATGCAGCGTATGAACCACCCGTTTTTCCCGAACTGCACATTCACAGTGATCAGGTCAGCGTGGCAGGGGCGGTGGACATGATTGACACCTGGTTGAGGCGATCGGGAGGCGTTTAGTCTCAACAAAAGGGCATTGCCTGGCCGGTCGTTTTGCGGCTGTCTGAAAAACGGGCGAATCGGCACATCTCTGCCATCATTGAAGCTTCGATCAATGCTGGGGACGGGCAATGTCCATTGGTCAGTTGAAAATCAATGCCATCCGCCTGGTCGGCGGCATGGCCGTGCTCGATTACTTGAACACCTGCGACGGGCGCCGGCCAGGTACTTCATTGCGCGAAGTGGTCGACAAACTGTCGAGCCTGGAAGACGTCGTGCACTGGTTTCGCCACGCAGGGCTGATCGATGCACAAGAGTACGAGCGGTGCCTGCAACAGGTGCAGAGCGCGTCCTGGCACTGTGTCGCGGCATTGGAGCGGCTGGTCGGGTTTCGCGAGTCGCTGTACCGGTTGTTGTTGCCGGTGGCGTTGGGGCATCCGCCCGATCAGGGCAGGCTGGATGCGTTGAACGAGGTGCTGACCAGCACCGCCTCTCAGCGGATGCTGGTGTCGACTTCGATGGGCGCTCTCTGGCGTTGGCGGGCGTGTGAATCACTGGAGACGATGATCCAGGGATTCATCGGGCGCATGGCGGTTGAGGCTGCAACGTTGTTGACCTCGCCCGATCTTGCTCGGCTCAAGGCCTGCGCGACGCCGGACTGCGACTGGCTGTTTCTCGACACCTCGAAGAATGGCCGGCGGCGCTGGTGCCAGATGAACGTGTGCGGTGCCAAAGAGAAAGCCAAGAGGGCCGTGGGGCAGCGTTAGTGGCTGTGTCGACCCATAAAAAAACCCTGCTCAAGCGCAGGGTTTTTTGTACCTCATCCGACCATCACAGCCCGGCGTGTTGCACCAGACTCAACAGCGGTTGCGGGTAGACGCCCAGGAAGAACGCCAGCAGGGTGATGCCCAGCAGCATCACACCGCCTGCACGCTGCGCCCAGTTGAACGGGGCATCGTGGCGCTGGATCTTGGAGTCCTGCAGATACAGGGTCACCATCACACGCAGGTAGTAGAACACGCCGATGGCGCTACCGATGACCAGCGAGGCGGCCAGCCACCACAGGTGAGCCTCGACGCCGGTGGCGATGATGTAGAACTTGCCGATGAAGCCGGTGGTCAGGGGAATACCGGCCAGGGACAGCATCATCACGGTCAGGACCGCCGTCAGGTACGGACGACGCCAGAACAGGCCACGGTATTCGAACATCGCATCGGCGTCGCGGCCGCTGTACGGCGACGACATCAGGGTGATCACACCGAACGCACCCAGGCTGGTCAGCACGTAGGTCACCAGGTAAACGCTGATGGCTTCGACCGCCATACCCTTGCTGGCGACCATCGCGATCATCATGTAGCCGAAGTGCGCGATGGACGAATAACCCAGCAGACGCTTGAGGTTGTTCTGGGTCAGAGCCAGCAGGTTACCGATGATGATCGAGGCCACGGCGATGACCGACATGACATCGTTCAGTACACCGCTGGTGGCCGCAGGCGAGATCTGGAACAGGCGAACCAGCACACCGAACACCGCGACCTTGCTGGCAGTGGCGAGGAACGCCGCCACCGGGGCAGGGGCGCCTTCGTACACGTCCGGGGTCCACAGGTGGAACGGCACCAGCGACAGCTTGAAGCCCAGGCCGATCAGCATCATGCCCAGACCCAGGCTTGCGACCGGGCTTGGCAGACCGGTGGCCGCCAGGGCCTTGCCGATCTCGATGAAGCTCAGGCTGCCGGCTTCGGCGTACAGCAGCGCCATGCCGAACAGCAGGAACGCAGAACCTGCCGCCGACAGCACCATGTACTTGATACCGGCTTCCAGCGAACGCTTGTTGAAGAAGGCGTAGGCCACCAGACCGTAGACCGGCACCGAGAGCAGTTCCAGGCCGATGAACAGGCCCGCCAGGTGCTTGGTCGCAACCAGCACCATGGCACCGGCCGCAGCCATCAGGATCAGCAGGTACAGCTCTTCGCGGTTGCCCGGATAGCCGGCCTTGCCTTCACCCAGATAGGCATGAGCCAGGGTGACGCAGGCCAGGGTCGAGACCAGGATGATGCCGATGTACAGCAGGGCGAAGCTGTCGATCTGCAGCAGCGGGGTGACCGCCAACGGCGCGACCTTGAGGGCCGGGTAGATCGACAGCAGGGCCAGGTTGAGTCCCGCCACAGTCAGCAGGAACGATTGCGAGTGATTGCGACGCCATGCGATGCCCAGCATCACCACCACAACGGTGATGCTGGTGATCAGCAGCGGCGCCAGCGCAATAAAGTGTTGAATCGTCAGGTCCATAGCGCTCTTACCGGGCCGAAGCGAGTTGAGTGAAGGCGGTGCCGAGCCATTGCTGCACGCCATGCATGGTCGCCGAAGAGGTGTCCAGGATCGGCTGCGGGTACACACCCAGCAGCACCAGCAACACCGCCAGACCCAGCACCATGATCAATTCCCGTCCATCCATGCCTTTGTAGATTTCCTCGGTCTTTGCCGGACCGAAGTAGGCGCGGTGGATCATGATCAGCGAGTAGACCGAACCGAACACAAGGCCCGATGTGGCGATGGCGGTGATCCACGGTGCGCTGACGAAGGTGCCGATCAGGATCAGGAACTCGCCAACGAAGTTACCGGTGCCTGGCAGGCCCAGCGACGCGGCCGCGAAGAACAGGCTGATGGCCGGCAGGTAAGCGATCTTGTTCCACAGGCCGCCCATTTCGCGCATGTCACGGGTGTGCAGGCGCTCGTACAACTGGCCGCTGAGGATAAAGAGTGCGGCGGCCGACAGACCGTGGGCCAGCATCTGCACCACGACGCCTTGCAGGGCTTGCTGGCTGCCGGAGTAGATACCGATCAGCACGAAGCCCATGTGCGAGACGCTGGAGAACGCGATCAGGCGCTTGATGTCGGTCTGGGCGAAGGCCAGGAAGGCACCGTAGAAGATGCCGATCAGGCCCAGGGCCATAGCGATCGGGGCGAACTCGGCCGAAGCGTTGGGGAACAGCGGCAGGGCGAAACGCAGCAGACCATAGGCAGCGGTCTTGAGCAGGATACCTGCCAGGTCCACGGAACCTGCGGTTGGCGCCTGGGCGTGAGCGTCAGGCAACCAGGAGTGCAGCGGCACGATCGGCAGCTTCACCGCGAAGGCGATGAAGAAGCCCAGCATCAGGATGTACTCGGTGCTGTGAGACAGCTTGGTCTTCAGCAGGTCGGCGTAAGCGAAGGTGATCACGCCGGTCTGATTGAAGTGCACCAGCACCAGGCCCAGGATCGCCACCAGCATGATCAGGCCGCTGGCCTGAGTGAAGATGAAGAACTTGGTCGCGGCGTAGATCCGGGTCTTCTTGCCATCTGCCGAGCTGTGACCCCAGAGCGCGATGAGGAAGAACATCGGCACCAGCATCATTTCCCAGAAGAAGAAGAACATGAACAGGTCGATGGCGAGGAACACGCCGACGACGCCGCCCAGGATCCACATCAGGTTCAGGTGGAAGAAGCCGACGTTACGCTGGATCTCTTTCCACGAGCAGAGGACCGAAAGC
>CAURWS010000507.1:0-3903 GCA_963528485.1 uncultured Pseudomonas sp.
TGGTCAAGTTTCTCTCGGACCTCAAGGCGGGTGTCGCGAAGATCAGCGCGCCGGTCTATTCGCACATCAGCTACGACATCGTGCCGGACAAGGTTCTTGAAGTGAGTCAGCCGGACATCCTGATTTTCGAAGGCCTGAACGTGCTGCAGACCGAAGGTAACGACGGTCAGAAACCGGGCACCATCGTGTCGGATTTCTTCGATTTCTCCATTTATCTGGATGCCGACGAAGCGGACATCGAGCGCTGGTACGTCGAGCGCTTCCTGATGCTGCAACGTACAGCGTTTCGCGCTCGCGGTGCCTATTTCCGCGAACTGGCCGACCTGCCGCCGGAAAAATCCCCGGATGCCGCGCGCAAGATCTGGCGCGACATCAACCGCCCCAATCTCCTGGAAAACATCCTGCCGACCCGCGAACGCGCTAGCCTCGTTGTGCGCAAGACGTCGGACCATTCGGTCAAGGAATTGTGGCTGCGCTGATGGTCAGGGCCGCCCTGTGCTGTTCGACGTTGTTAGCCCTGTGCTTTAGCGCCGGGGCCATGGCTGACGGCAACAAGCTCTTGCTCGAATGCCAGGATGGCATCAACAGCATGAGCGGCGGTGCGGCGAAGAATCCGGTGGGCGTGGGGCATTGCGTTGGCGTATTGCAGGCCACCATGGACACGCTGGACATCCTGCATGAAGCAGGCGGAACGCCGAAGTTCGTCTGCGTGCCGGAGGGCGGGATTCCGATGGTGCAGTCCATGCGCGTCGTCGTGCAGTCCCTGGAAGAACACCCGCAAAGTTTACATCTGAACGAATCCGTGCTGGTCGTCGCTGCGCTGAAAAACGCTTTTCCCTGCCGCTGATCCTACTTTGAATCACCCACCGTCCGTCGAATGAGCGGATCGGGGCTGGCGTTTCTGCGGCTTGTGATTATCCTTACCGGTCAGTACAGTTCATTGCGAGGATGACTCCATGGCGACCTCCCGGGATTCCAGCGCCAATCACCAGCGCCTGATCGATGCCGCCTCTACGCTGTTTTTCCGCGACGGTATCAACGCCACCGGCATCGCTGCCGTGGCCGAGTACGCGGGCATGTCGAAGATGACGCTGTACGCGCACTTCGCTTCCAAAGACGACCTGATCGTGGCCTTTCTCGACAAGCGCAACGAGCGTTGGGAAGCCGCCGTGCAGCAGACCCTGGCCGCCAGTGAGGCGCCTGCGCAAAAGCTGCTCGGTTTGTTCGACCTGCATCGGCAGTGGCTGCGGGAGGGCGGTTTGCGCGGTTGCCCCTATGTCAATTCGGCAGCCGAGTTCCCCGACCGCGCCCACCCCGTGCGACTGGCCGTGGATCGCCACAAGTCCGGGGTGAAGCAACACCTGCTGGAGCTGGCCGAAATGGCCGGGCTCAACAATCCACAGATTCTGGTGCGAAGACTCTTCCTGCTGCTGGAAGGGGCGTTTCTGACCGGGGCTCTGGAGAACGATGACAGCGTATTTCTGCTGGCCAAAGACCTGGCCGCCGAGCTGATCGACGCAGCGCAACCTGCGTAAGGCTTTTCCCTCTCTCATGTAAGAAAGGAAGCTGACGATGCGTATCAATGTTTTGATTGTGGTTCTGCTGACCGGTCTGGTGGCAGCGACTTTCGGTTTCGGGATCTACCTCTTCGCGCAACTGGTGCCGGACATGCGCGAGAGCCTGGGTTTCGACATCGCCTCCGTGGGCAGCATCACGGCGGCGGGGCAGTTCGGCTATCTCGTCAGTGCGCTGCTCGCGGCCTGGCTCACGGCGCGGGTTGGGGGAGGCTGGGTTATCTTCGGTTCCGGCGTGGTATGCGCGGCGGCGTTGCTGCTGCTTTCCCAGGCCCACAACATCCTGTTGATCGGCGCGCTGTTGACGATTCTGGCAGGTACGGCGGCCTCGGTGTTCGTGCCCATGGTTGACGTCATCGCCCGCTCCGTCGCCTTCAAATACCGTGGCATGGCCATGGGGCTGGTCTCCAGCGGCACCAGTTATGGCGTGTTCATCAACAGCCTGCTGGTGCCGCTTTACGCGCCGCAAGGCGAGTGGCGAACGGTGTGGTGGATCGTGGGGTTGATTACTCTGGTGCTGGCGGTCGGCGTGCTGTTGGTGTTCAAGAAGGCCCGGTTGTTCGCTCGCGAGCCTGAAGCCGCAGCGGCGAGTGCTCCTGCAATCCGTGTCGGCAAATCCGCCTTGATGCAACCCTGGGTGCTGATCGTCTGGGCAATGACCTTCCTGCTCGGGTTCTCGACCTTTCCTTTCCAGAATTACCTCTCGTCCTACCTGCGCAATGAATTGAATTTCGACGTGACGTCCACCGCGCAGATCTGGGCCAGCATTGGTTTTATCGGCATGTTCGCCGGGCTCGCCGTGGGTGGGTTGTCTGACCGCATCGGCCTGCGCATCACCATGATGCTGGTGTACATCAGCGTGGCGCTGGCCGCGTTGATCCTGGTCGTGCACCCCACTGGCTACTGGACGCTGGTGGCCGGCGTGCTGTTCGCCCTGGCGTTCTACCCGATCTTCGGTCTGATCCCGGCCTACGTGTCGAAAATGGCCGGCAGCGCGGCATTGGCGGTCACGATCTTTGGCGTGGCCAACATCATGCAGGGCGTGGGCGGGATGGTCGGCAACTTCAGTGGCGGGTTATTGGCCGGGGTCAACGGGTCGTTTGTGGGCGTCTACGGGGCGATTGGCCTGGTGGCGCTGGTACTGGCGGGGTTGGCGTTGCGCTTGCCGAGGGAAGGGGGCGAAATTCATGAGCCGTCCTGGAACGAGCCGAGTATTCCCGATAATCCGTCTTGAATTTGTTGTGGTCCGATTCACTGCTCATCGTACGGCTCAGTCATTGCCTGCCCCAATTCAATTCTAGGGGCGGGCAACGGCGCGTGTTAGACGCATTGGCGATGAGCGTCGGGATTATAGGTCCACACGCCCTACGATGCATTTCTGTACATCACCACCAATCCAGATCCGCTCGCCAATCTGCTCGACGCTGATCTGCCCCTTGTGGCCAATGACTGTCCCTTGCCGCGCGGTGTATCGGCTTGGCGCCAGGCCTGCGCCAATCAGCCACTGCGCGAAGCTGGCGTTGAGACTGCCGGTGACCGGGTCTTCCGCGGCGATCTCGCTGATCAGTGCGCGGACCTCGAAATCAGCCTCGGCATCCGGGCCGGTCCAGGGCGCGACCACACCGACATTAAAGCCTTTGAGCGCCTGATAATCCGGGCGGATCGCCAGCAGTTCTTCGCGGCTCTGGAGCATGACCGCGACCCAGCCGGGGCCGTTATCTGCCCATTGGCTGGCGATGATGCGCTCGGGTGCCACACCCAGGCCGGCTGCGAGGGTGTGCAAAACCTCGGCCTCGACCGGGCCATCGCGCAACAGTGGCGGCGCGGAAAACGCCAGGCGCGAGCCGTCGCGACGCAGGCGGACCAGGCCAACCCCGCATTCCTGAACGATTTCATCGCCCTTGGGCGTGCCGCCGTTGTCGAGCCAGACAAAGCAGCTGCCCAGGGTCGGATGACCGGCGAACGGCAGCTCGCGGGTGGTGGTAAAAATGCGCACGCGGTAGTCGGCGTCGGGGTGGGTGGGGCGCAGCAGGAAAGTGGTTTCGCTGAGGTTGGTCCAGCGGGCGAAGGCGGCCATTTGTTCATCGCTGACGTCGTCGGCAGCAATCACCACGGCCAGCGGATTGCCTTGGGTGGCGGCGCTGGAAAAAACGTCAACCTGCTGAAAACTCAGGGCTTGGGGCATGGCACTCTCCTGTTTGTGCGGTCGGGCGCGGTCACTCTAAGCAGGAGTGACACCCCTGTACAGGCACAGATCCCCGCGCGTTTTCAGTGGATGTGTGTGGTGTGCGGCGGCCGACACCCAGCAGGATCAGCGGGTTGCGAGCCA
>CAURWS010000508.1:0-3902 GCA_963528485.1 uncultured Pseudomonas sp.
GCCGAAGGCGGAACGCTTCTGCCGTTAGGCAGAAAGTACCGGGGCAACCCCGATCCCCCTGTCAAAACGCCAAACCGAAAGAACACATCAATCCAAAAACTCACACCCCTTCTGCACCAACGCCTTCATCACCCACGAACGATCATTCTCGCCCTGAGCAATCTGCTCCATCTGCTTTTGCTCCGCCGCATGCTTGGCCGACGCCCGCTCATACACCTCAGCCACCTGATCGAACGGCACACACAGCAAACCATCGCCGTCGCCAATCATCAGATCTCCCGGCTCGATCACCATCCCGTCGATCGCAATCGGCACATTCACCTCACCCGGACCATCCTTGTACGGCCCGCGATGGGTCACGCCCGCCGCAAACAGCGGAAAATCACCCGCACCGATGCTGTCGGCATCACGAATCGCGCCATTGATCACGATCCCCGCAACGCCCTTCTTCACCGCGTACGCCACCATCATCTCGCCGATCAGCGCGTTACTCAGATCGCCCCCGGCGTCGACAACGATCACATCGCCCGGCTGAGCGATGTCGATGGCGTGGTGAAGCATCAGGTTGTCACCCGGACGTGCCTTGACCGTCAGCGCCGGCCCGACCAGCACGCCCGCCCGGTGCATGGCGTGAAGCCGCGCGCCACCTGCGGTCATGCGATTCATTGAGTCGCTGATGTTGGCGACCGGCACGGTGCGATAGCGGTCGACCCACTCGGCAGCCACTTTGCGTTGTTGCTTCAGCACTCTGAAACCAATGGTCATTCGGGCATTCCTCTTGTGTTTTTTGTCTGCCGTCGAGATCTGAAAATCTGATTTATGAAACGGCATTTCGAAATTAACATCTGATTTTCTTCTCTACAAGCACCCTGTTTTTACGAAAAAGACGAACGGCATGAGCCTCACCGAGCGAAATTCAGGGTATTTCGATGCTGAAATCCGAGTAATTACAAGGCTTAAGCACCTAGCCGCTCCAGCTGATTGCGCAAAAAACGGAATTCAACAAAATCATTTTATTGCAACACCATTTCATTATGGTAATTTCTGACCATCGATGCAGCACGATCCGCGCTGCATCCGCACTCACACAAAAATGCCAAAAGGTGTGCACATGACCCGAACCCTTCTCATCACCGGCCCCGAACTGACCGCCGAGGCAATGGCCTATGCCGCCTCTCAGGACATCAGGGTCATTCCCACCACGCCTTACCTGCCTGCCGATGAACTGACCGCGATTATTGCCGCCGAGCAGCCGGACGCGATCATCGTTCGCCAGGGCAAGCTGACCCGCGAGATGATCAACGCTTCATCGAAGCTGAAAATCATCGCCAAGCACGGCGTGGGTTACGACACCATCGACGTCGCGGCGGCTGCCGAGCGCAGCATCCCGGTGACCATCGCGTTGGGCGCCAACGCGCAGTCGGTGGCCGAACATGCCTTCGCCCTGATGTTCAGCGTCGCGCGCCAGACCGCCCTGCTCGATGCGCGGATGCGCGCCGGTCATTGGGACAAGGCGACGTCGGTGGGCATGGAGTTGTCGGGCAAGACCCTTGGCCTGGTGGGGCTCGGCTCGATCGGGCGGATTCTGATGGAGCTGGTCACGCCGCTGCGCATGACCGTCAAGGTCTACGACCCCTACCTCAAAGAGCTGCCGTCGTTGCCGAACGTGCAACTGGAGCGGGATTTCGACGCGCTGGTGGCGCAGAGCGATATCATCAGCCTGCATTGCCCGCTGACCGAGCAGAACCGCCATCTGTTCGGCAAGGCCCAGTTCGAACGGATGCGCGCCAACAGCATTCTGATCAACACCGCACGGGGCGAGCTGATCGACACCCAGGCGCTGGTCGAAGCGTTGAACCGCGGCACCATTGCCGGTGCAGGCCTGGACACATTCAACCCGGAACCGCCGCCTGCTGATTCGCCGCTGTGGGGCCTGCCGACGCTGGTGGCCACGCCCCATGTCGGCGCCAACACGGTGGAAGCACGGGATCGCGTGGGCCTGCTGGCGGTGCAACAGATCGTCGATTTTTGCAACGGCACGTCGCTCGAGCCACGGGCCGTCGTCAACCGTCACCTCTTCGAGAGCTGATCAAGCACGCCACGCCCGATGCGTCTGAAGACCGTCGGGCACCCCACATCGCTTCTCCAAAAAAAACAACACGGGAGAGAAAGCAATGCCTGTCAGTTCAACCGAGATCAGCGCCCTCGAGCGCTCAACCATGCGCAAGGTCGCCTGGCGACTGCTGCCATTCCTGATCATCTGCTACCTGCTGGCGATCATCGATCGCGGCAACATCGGCATGGCGTCCTTGCAGATGAACCACGACCTGGGCCTGACGCCAGCCATTTTTGGCCTGGCCAGCAGCCTGTTCTTTGTGTCCTACTTCTTCGTCGAAGTGCCCAGCAACCTAGCCCTGCAGAAGTTCGGCGCACGTCGCTGGATCGCCCGGATCATGATCACCTGGGGCCTGATTTCCGCCGGCACGGCTTTCGTGCAGGGTGCGAACTCGCTGTACGTCATGCGCTTCTTGCTGGGCGCCGCCGAAGCCGGGTTCTTCCCAGGCGTGCTGTTGTACCTCACCTACTGGCTGCCTGCGGCCTATCGTGGGCGCATGGTGGCGATTTTCATGGTGGCGATTCCGGGGGCCAACTTCATCGGTTCACCGCTGTCGGGCCTGCTGCTGAGCATGGACGGCTGGATGGGCATGCGCGGCTGGCACTGGCTGTTCATCCTTGAAGGCATACCGGCGACGCTGCTGGGCATCGCCTGCCTGTTTATCCTCACCGACCGCCCCGAGCAGGCGAAATGGTTGAGCACGGAACAGCGCACCTGGCTGACCACTCGCCTGGATGAGGAGCGCAGTCGCAAGACCGCCATCGGCCACATCTCGCTGTGGAAACTGCTGCGCCACAAGCACATCTGGGTGTTGGCGCTGATCTACTCCGGCGCCTCGGCGGCAGGCAGCACCATGAGCGTCTGGGCGCCGCAGTTGCTGAAGACCTTCGGCCTGAGCAACCTGGAAATCGGCATGGTCAACGCCATTCCGTATGGCCTGGCGTCGGTGCTGATGATCGTCTGGGGCCGCAGCTCCGACAAGACCGGCGAGCGCCGCTGGCACACCGCAACGACCCTGCTGCTGATTACCGCAGGCTTGCTGCTGGCGCTGGTTACCTCCTCCCTCGTCGCCACCGTGTGTTTGCTGTCGATGGTGCTGATCGGCGCGTATTCCATGAAGGGGCCGTTCTGGGCGCTGGTGTCGACCTGGCTGTCGTCGTCCACCGCCGCAGCGGGGCTGGCGGCCATTGGCGCGCTGGCCAACCTGATTGGCGGCGGCATGATGGTCAACGTCTACGGCACCATTCACGACGCCACCGGCAGTTACGCCCTGGCCCTGCTGCCGCTGGCCGCGCTGTGTGCCGCCGGGGGTGTCTTGGTCTTGCTGATGGGCAGAAAGCAGCTGCTGGAATCGGCCGACAAGGCTGACTTCAAGCAGCAAGCCAACGCTCACTGATCGAACAACGCTTTCAACGCCGCCGCTCGGGCCTGTCTCGTCGGCGGCGTTTTTTTTTGCCTGCAAAGCGCCAAACGCTTGCACTTCAAGTGCTTGCCGATTGCCCCGTGGCGGCATTGGCAGTATTTTGCAGCCTATTCAGGCATCCGCCATGCCCACCATGACAAGGAGAATCCAATGGTCAAAATCCGCCCGCGTCCCGCTGTCACCGGGGTAGCTTCGGCTGATCGGGTACTGACGGTCCTGACCGCCTTCAAAGTGGGTGATACCGCCCTTGAACTGGCTGAACTGGCCAGCCGCACCGGGCTGATCAAAAGCACGATCATGCGTCTGATGGTGTCTTTGGAGAACCACGGCCTGATCAACCGCATGGCCGACGGGCGTTATCAG
>CAURWS010000509.1:0-3897 GCA_963528485.1 uncultured Pseudomonas sp.
ACGTAGACCAGCGCCACGAAGTGCAGCAGGCGCAAGGGCGAGAGGTCGGTCTTGCTGATCGGGTAGATCAGGTCGGTGAACGCCTTGGGCAGCAGGGCGTCGTGGATGGCCGGGAATTTCCACAGAAAGGTGATGGTGCCGGCGATCAGCATGTAAAGCGCTGCGATGAGGAACAGCGGCTGCTGCCAGACTGCACGAGGGCGCGCTGCAGGCACTGCGGGCCGCTGGGTGTACATGGCGAACGCGCCGCCGAGGACGAAGATCAGCTGCCAGGCCACCGGGTTGAAATACCAGTAACCGCCGCCTTCGTAGGCGCGCAGGTTCCAGCCGAACAGCGGCACCATCAGGTACAGCGCAATCGACAGGCCCACGGCAACAGCGGCGTTGCGCAGCATGATCGGCAGGATCAGCGGCAGCGCGCCCATGAGCAGGATGTACAGCGGTAGCGGGTCGGTCAGGTTGGGTTTGAAGCGCAGCAGCAGTTCGTCCGCCAGCGCCTGCTGCGGGTTACCGACGAAATACTCAAGGCCCATCTCGCGCACCATGTCGCGTGTGTCGACGTGGTTGTTGGCGACGAAGACGATGCCCATCAGCAGGGTCAGCAGAAAAATGTGCGCGACGTATAGCACCCACGTGCGGCGCAGGATGCGCAGGCAGGCGACGATATAACCATCGCGCTGGGCCACGCGGCCGTAGGCCAGCACAGCGGCATAACCGGCCAGAAAGACAAAGACTTCTGCGGCGTCGCTGAAGCCGAAGTTGCGCAGGGTCAGCTGCGCGAAAGGGTTTTCCGGTACGTGATCCCAAAAAATGAAGATCAGCGCCAAGCCTCGAAAAAAGTCGATTCGATGGTCGCGTCCGTTCGTCATGACGGTGAGCTCTGAAAGTCTGTTTAAAGAAGAGGGTCGGACTCAGCCTTGGTTCAACGTTAGCAGTCGGGGCTGATCGGCGGCGCGCAGGGTGGCGGTTTTGCCGGGTAATTGCAAAGGTTCGATAGGGCAGAATGTCTCTAATTGTGACTAAGGTGTGACAGCGGGCGCTTGCCGACAGCCGGTCTGCCAGTAGCCTGAAAATCAGTCTTCACTGTAGGAAAGGGAGGTCTTGAACCGGCGTCAGACCGGATCAGCAGTGGCCGTGCGGGTTGATGACAAGGGAATGTGATCATGTCGACACGACGACACTTCGCCCGCTATTGCGCGGTGGGCGTGGCCAATACGGCCGTTCATGGGTTGGTATTCTTCGCGTTGCATTCACTGTGGGGCGCCTCGCAGGCCAGCAGCAACCTGGCCGGATTCATGGCGGCGGTGACGCTGTCTTTCTGCCTCAATGCGCGTTTCACCTTCGACAGTTATCGCTCATGGCAACGCTATTGCGTGTATGTGGGGTTCATGGGATTCGTCAGCCTGGGCGTGGGCGCGTTCGGTGATTATCTGGTCTGGTCGCCCGCCGTGACCTTGATCGGGTTCTGCGCCTTCAGTCTGATCGTCGGTTTCCTTTTTTCCCGGTATGTGGTGTTCGCCGGGAGAATATCTTGAAAATCTCTCTGATTACGCCCTTGTTTAACGAAGAGCAGGCCCTTGAATCATTCTACCGGGCGATCCGGCAGGACCCCGGGTTGCGGCGCTGGCTGATCGAGATCGTGCTGGTCGACGATGGCAGTCAGGACGCCACAAATCCCATTGCCCGCCGCATCGCAAGCGCTGATCGTCATGTCATGCTGCTGACGCTGTCCCGAAATTTCGGCAAGGAAGCGGCACTGTTTGCGGGGCTCGAACACGCCACGGGCGACGCGATGATTCCGGTGGATGTCGACCTTCAGGACCCGATCCATGTCATCGAGCAGATGATCGAGGCGTGGCGTGACGGCGCTGAAGTCGTCCTGGCCAAGCGTCGCCATCGCCGCGCCGACAGCTTCTTCAAACGCCACTCGGCGGGGCTGTTCTACAAGGTCCTGCGGCGGATTTCTGCGACGCGGATCGATGAGAATGTCGGTGATTTCAGGCTGCTGGATCGCAAGGTGGTGGAGGTGATCAAGGGCATGCCCGAGCAACAGATCTTCATGAAAGGCATGCTGTCCTGGGCCGGGTTCGACACGGTCACGGTTGAGTACGATCGCGCCCCCAGAGCCGCCGGCAACAGCAAGTTCAGCCCCTGGAAACTGTGGAATCTGGCGCTGGACGGGATCACCTCGTTCAGCACGGTGCCACTGCGGGTGTGGACCTACATCGGCGCCGCGCTCTCGCTGTGCACACTGACGTATGCGCTGTACCTGATCGTCGATTACGGCCTCAACGGCAATATCGTCCCCGGTTACGCTTCGCTGATGGTGTCAATCCTGTTTCTGGGCGGCGTCCAGTTGATTGGTATCGGCATCCTGGGTGAATACATCGGCAGGATTTATCTGGAGAGCAAACACCGGCCGCGCTATGTGGTCAAGCATGTGGTCAGGCAGGAGGCGCACGATGAGTAAGGGCCAGGATTCACTGACGCGCCTGGCGATTGCTGTGCGGGAGCACGTGTGGTGGGGGCCAGTGCTGTTGCTGGCCATCGTGTTGCGGTTTTATCGACTCGACAGTGCAACGCTCTGGGCTGACGAAGCATTCAGTGTGGTGATGAGCGCTCACCCGGCTTCGACGCTGCTGGCGGTTGCCGCGCTGGATGTGCACCCGCCGCTGTATTACTTCCTGCTGGGCCAATGGATTGAGCTGTTTGGCAACGGTCTGTTTTCTGTCCGCTCGCTGAGTGCCTGTGCGGGCGTGGTGACCGTAGGATTGGGCACCTGGCTGGTCGCGCTCGTGGCCAACCGGCGTGCGGCGATGCTGGCAGGGGTGCTGCTGGCCATGCTGCCCATCGCCGTGCGTTACAGCCAGGAGGTGCGGATGTACGCGCTGCTGGCGGTGTGGATGACCGGCGCCACGATCGCGTTGGTGTATTGGATCAGGCAGCCGCGCCGGTTCCTTTGCCTTGGCGCCTACGCGTTGCTGATCGCTGCGGGCCTTTACACCCATTACCTGGCCATCACAGGAGTGATCGCTCATTGGCTGTATGTGATGACGCTGCCCAGGTCTTCTAATGAGTGGGGTGTACGGCCGTGCCTGACCCGTCAATGGTGGGCGGCCAATATCGTCGCCGCATTGCTGTTCCTGCCTTGGTTGCCTGAGTTCAGCAGGCAACTGAGCCTTTCGTGCAACTTGAGCTGGATTCAGCCCGTCACCGTGCAGGCTATTGCTTCCGTCTTGTGGCAATACCTGACACTGGAAAAAGGCCAGGGACTGCCCATCGGCGTTTTTTGGGGTGTCCTGCCTGTGACCCTTGCCGTGTGCGCTTACTGCCTCTTTCGCGACAGGCAGCATCAGCATTTTCCGCGATTGCTGGTCATCTTGTTGCTGGCGCCACTGATCGTCGTATTCGTGGTGTCGCTGCATGTACCGATGTTGATGGCCCGCTATCTGACGTTCTCGGCGGTGTATTTGCCGTTACTGCTGGGCGTGGGAATCGAGCGGGTGGCGCGTGAGCATCTCGGACTCGCTGCTCTCACTGCCGTTGCAATCATGGGCATTGAGTGTGTGGGGCTCAGCCACCTGCATCAGTTGCGGGATTACACCAACTCCGACGATGGGCCGACGCAAGAGCGCGTCAACCAGATCGCCGATGTCATCAATGCCAATTACATGCGGGGTGATCAGATCGTCGTACTGAATCTTTTCTATTACCCCGCCTTTGACTATTACAACCGCAGCCCGATACGCCCCTTGTTTTACGCGCCGTTTGCCCCGGCAGGCGCGCCGAAAAGCTGCCAGGCACCCCGCTATTTCAGCGCGCCTTACGGTGCTGGGCTTGAGGATGTTCAAATCGCGCGTTTGGACCAGGTGCCCGCCGGCACAGTGCGCGTATGGC
>CAURWS010000510.1:0-3894 GCA_963528485.1 uncultured Pseudomonas sp.
GTGCTGGTGTCGCGGCCGGGCTTGACCAGCAGCAGCGCGGTGGACTCGTAACGGTTAGGCAGCAGGAACGCGCCCAGCACGATGATCGCGAAGGTGGCCACGACGGTGATCTGCACTTCACGTCGAAAGATGAAAAACAGGCGTAGCAGATCGCGGAATGAGCGGATGGTGATCATGTCGGCAAGTCCCTTGCGATTAGTTGTTGTCGCGCAAGTTGTAATTCACCCCGAACCCCACCGATTTGGCGAAAGGGATCAGTTGGTTGAAGTACAGATTCACGCCATCGATCTTGTTGCCGACCGAAGATTTGGGAACGAACACGACATCGCCGCGTTGCAGCAAGACGGGCGCCGAAGGTCCTCCGCCGCCGGCATAGAGCAGCTTGCTGTAGTCGAAGAAGTAGGTCTTGTACAGGCCATCGTCGCCCTGACGCAGCAGGGCCACCAGCCGCGCATCGGCGTCTGGGTTGATGCCGCCCGCGCTCACCAGCGCCTGCTCGAGATTGGTGACCACTGCCACCGGCAGGTTGGACGGATTGCGCACGGCGCCGCCGACAAACACCACGTTGCTCGGCGCCTGGCTGATGTTGATGGTCATTGCGGTTTCCCGGTAGACCGGTGCCAGTTTGTCTTCCAGCACTTTGGTCAGCTGCGGCACCGTGAGCCCTGCGGCTTTGACCGAACCGATGTAAGGGTAGGAAAACGTGCCGTCGTTGAGCACGGGAAACAGCGTCAGCTCGTAGATCGAGTTGGCGGTGAAGGCCGAGATCGACGGGGCTTCGCCGGTATTGCGCACGATGCGCAGGGTGTCGCCTGCGTGGATGCGTTCAGGGGGCAGCGGCTTGCCCGCCAGGGCTCGACCGGCGTCCTCGGCGGCTTTGATTTCCGGGGACTCCGGCAGCCCGATGCGTGCGGGCGTGTTGCAGGCACACAGCAGCACTGCGCTGGCGAGCAACAGCGTGGTTTTCATTGGTCCAGAACTCCTGTCATGCATGAATACGGCTCCCTTGCGGGTAAAACAATCATGTCGGCGATACTGCCAAGTCCAATGTTTCTGTGGTGTCGCGGTGGATCAGTGGGGGGAGCGCTGTTGCCTCGCTGTGCGATGAAGCTCAAATGTGAAAAGCCTGCACGCCTGCCGCGGTCTGCATGGCTGGCGCTTGAATCAGGCTTTGGCGGCGTCCGGCACGCGACCGTAAACGTCCGTGAAGCGCACGATGTCGTCTTCGCCCAGGTACTCGCCGCTCTGCACCTCGATCATCACCAGGTCGATGACCCCAGGGTTCACCAAACGGTGGGTGTGACCGGGCTTGATGAAGGTCGATTCGTTGGTGTCGAGCATGAACTCACGCTCGCCATTGGTGACCCGCGCCATGCCGCTGACCACGATCCAGTGCTCGCTGCGGTGGTGGTGCATCTGCAACGACAGCGAGGCTTGCGGCTTGACCACGATGCGTTTGATCTTGAAGCGCTTGCCTTCCTCCAGCACCGTGTAAGTGCCCCAGGGGCGCGTCACGGTGTTGTGCAGCAAGTAGGCCGGATGGCCCAGGCGCTTGAGTTCCTGAGCGATGACCTTGACCTCCTGAGTGCGCTCGGCATCGGCGATCAGCAGGGCATCGGGGGTGTCGATGATGATCAGGTTGTCCAGGCCGACTGCGCCCACCAGACGCTTTTTCGAGTCGATGTAGCAGTTGGTGACGTCGTGCAGCACCACCTGACCATTGCACTGGTTGCCGTTGGCATCCGCCGGGGCCAGCTCGCGAATCGCCTGCCATGAACCGATGTCGCTCCAGCCCAGTTCGCAAGGCACCACGGCGACTTTTTGCGAACGCTCCATCAGCGCGTAGTCGATGGAAATATCCGGGGCCAGGGCGAAAGTGGTGGCGTCCAGTTCCATCTGTAACTCGTTGCTGCCTTCCTTGCTGCGGCAATGCGTCAGGCAGTGGCGTACGGCACCGAGCACGTCGGGGGCGTGGGTCTCCAGCTCGCGCAGCAGGGTGTCGACGCGCATGCAGAACATCCCGGCATTCCACAGGTGCAGGCCGCCGTTGAGGTATTCGGTGGCCGTGGCGGCGTCGGGTTTCTCGACGAAACGCGCCACTTGATAGGCCTTGTCGTTCAGGGCCTGGCCTTTCTCGATGTAGCCAAAACCGGTTTCGGCGCGTGTCGGAATCAGGCCGAAGGTCACCAGCCAGCCCTCGTCCGCCAGTGTGCGCGCCTTGTCGACGGCTGCGCCAAAGGCGTCCAGATCGCTGATCAACTGATCAGCGGGCAGGATCAGCAATTGCGCGTCGTCGCCGTTCAGCGCTTGCACGTGCAGGGCCGCTGCCGCCACGGCTGGCGCGGTGTTGCGACCGAACGGTTCGAGCAGAAAATCCAGGTGGATCTTGCGTTTGTTTAGCAGTCGGTAATCGTCCACCGTACGGAAATACACTTCCCGGTTGGTCACCGTCAGCAGGCTTTCGACCCCGTGCAGAGCACTGGCGCGATTGAAGGTTTTTTGCAGCAGACTTTCGCCATCAGGCAGACGCATGAATGGCTTTGGCATGGCTTCCCGTGAAACGGGCCACAACCGGGTGCCGGCACCGCCGGCGATAACGCAGGGAATCAGGGTGCCCATCAGTAAGCCTCGCGAGAGAAAAGCACTGCAGGAACAGTGCGCAGAAGAATGTACAGATCGAACCAGACGGACCAGTTTTCGATGTATTCAAGATCAAACTCCACCCGTTTTTCGATCTTCTCTACAGTGTCTGTCTCACCACGAAAACCGTTGATCTGAGCCAGCCCGGTAATCCCCGGTTTGACTCGATGACGCGAGGTATACTCCTTGACAGCTTGTTCGAACAAAATGCCGGCGGCCTTGGTGGCCGTGGCGTGCGGGCGCGGCCCCACCATTGACATGCTGCCCGCGAACACATTGAACAGTTGCGGTAGCTCATCCAGGCTGGTCTTGCGAATGAAGCGTCCGACACGGGTGACCCTGGCGTCGCCCTTGACGGTCTGTTGCTCTGCGGTCGCATCCGCCTGATGGGTGTACATCGAGCGGAATTTGCACACCGTAATCAGGCGGTTGTTGTAGCCATAACGCTTTTGCCAGAACAGCACCGGCCCTTTGGAGTCAAGCTTGATCGCCACGGCAATCGTCAGCATGACCGGGGACAGCAGCAGGATCGCGATGCTCGACAGGACCATGTCCTCGACGCGCTTGAACAACGGCGACCAGCCGCGCAACGGCACGTCGGACGCATTGAACATGGGCAGGCTGGCCACCTCGGTGATGCGGTTGTGGGCATGCCGGAATGCGACCATGTCGGGCACCAGCAGCACGTTGACCGGTAACCGGCGCAGTTCGCGAATGATGTAGTCCATGCGGTTTTCCGCCGACCAGGGCAGGGCGACCAGCACCTGGGTGACCTTTTCCTCGCGGATCAGCGCTTCCAGATCCTTGGTGTTGCCCAGCAAGGGCAGGTTGGCCATGGTTTTCGGCAGGCGGCCGATGCGGTCATCAATGAAGCCCAGTACACCCGAACGGATGTCCTGGTTCTGTAACAGGTACTCGGCCAGACGCTGGCCGTTTTCAGTGGCACCGAGAATTACGGCGGTCTGCAGAAAGAAGCCACGCGCCATCAACCGTTTGTAGATCAGCAGCAACAGCACCCGCTCGACGCAGAACATCACCAGGCTGGCGACGAACCAGACCATCAGTTGCTCCTGGGTGATGTAGTCGAAAAGGTCCATCGCCTTGTACATGAACAGCAGCACGCAGAAGGCTGACGACCAGACAAACAGAATCATCTTGAAGCGCGATCTGTTACTGAAAATAATTTCCGAATACACGCCGAGGGCCTGAAACATCAGCACGCAGATCACCCCGAAGAAAATCTGCACCATCAGG
>CAURWS010000511.1:0-3890 GCA_963528485.1 uncultured Pseudomonas sp.
CATTCACAGGCCACCCGCAGCGGGTGCCAGAACGGCGCGATGATGGTGCCCGCGCCCAGGTGAATGGTGGTGGTGCGGGCGGCGAGGTAAGCCAGCAGCGGCATCGGGCTTGGGGAAATGGTGTATTCCATGGCGTGGTGCTCGCCGATCCACACCGTGCTGAAACCGCCTTGCTCGGCCATCAGGGACAACTCGGTCAGGTCTTCGAACAACTGCCGGTGGCTCACTGACTCGTCCCAGCGTTCCATGTGCACGAACAACGAAAATTTCATGACGCTTACCTCGGTTTTGTTCTTACCGCAGGCTATGCCGCGGTCGAGCGTTTATCGGTATACCGTAATAGAAGCGAGCTTCAGGCTTCAAGGCTGGATCTTCAAGCCAGCGCGGGCAGGGCGCCCATTTTTCCGCGGCAGTAGACCATGGGGCTGGCCGGCTGCTCGGGGACGATCAGGTTCTTCACCGCACCGACCATGATTGCGTGGTCGCCGCCTTCGTATTCGCGCCACAGTTCACACTCGATGATCGCCGTGGCGTTGGCGATGAGGGGGTTGCCCAGTTCGCTCAGGGTCCACTCGATGCCGGCAGCCTTGTCCTTGCCTTTGCGGGCGAAGGCATAAGCCTCGGCCTGTTGGTTGCCGGACAGCAAATGAATGGCAAAACGTTTGCTTTTGATCAGGCTCGGGTAGGAGTCGGAGCTGTAGTTGGGGCAGAACAGCACCAGCGGCGGGTCCATCGACAGGGAGCTGAACGCGCTGGCGGTCAGGCCGACCACTTCGCCATCGTCGTTGACAGTGGTGATCACGGTCACGCCCGAAGGAAAGGAGCCCAGGACGTTCTTGTAGGCGGTTGCGTCGATCATGTTGCTACCTCTGCGGTTCGATGCCGAAGGTGATGAGTTTTGTGTGTATGATGGTATACCGTAATACTTATCGTGCAAGCGTTTTTTCTCACATCGATGTCGCCTGACATTTTTCGAAATCAGCCTTGAGCCCCTGCAGAGTGGCGCTTCAGACCTTGCTGAACCGGTTTTCCCAATGTCATCTGCAGCTTGCAATCGGTCAAAAAGTTAGCGCAGGAAGGTTGTAAATTGTTGGCATACCATAATATGGTTGCGTCGCTCGTGAGTGCAGGGAAGTGTTTGCGGCGATTCAAGCGTGGATCGGGGCCTTGAGCCTGCTAGCGCGCTTCGATGTTTTAGCTCGACACACAAAAACAAAGACAAGCATTCAGGCGAAACGATGACGACTTCCGGTTCCCACGGCGGTAACACCGCTCCATTGATTGAAAACCACACCGTCGATTACGTACCCCTGGCCGAACGCCACGGCAAGGCACGGGATCTGTTCACCCTGTGGTTCAGTACCAACATCGCGCCACTACCCATCGTCACCGGGGCGATGGTGGTTCAGGTGTTTCATCTCAACCTGCTCTGGGGCCTGATCGCCATCGCGCTGGGCCACATGATCGGTGGCGTGGTGATTGCCCTCGCATCTGCCCAGGGCCCACGCATGGGCATCCCGCAGATGGTGCAGAGCCGGGGTCAGTTTGGCCGTTACGGCGCGCTGCTGATCGTGTTCTTCGCGGCGTTGATCTACGTCGGCTTCTTCATCTCCAACATCGTCCTCGCCGGGCAGTCGATCCACGGCATGGTGCCAGGCGTGCCGCTGCCGGTGGGCGTGGTGATCGGCGCGCTGAGTGCCACGGCCATTGGCGTGATTGGCTATCGCTTCATCCATACCCTCAACCGCATCGGCACCTGGGTCATGGGCGCGGCGTTGCTGGCGGGTTTCATCATGATTTTCAGCCAGGATTTGCCGCTGGATTTCTTCAGCCGCGGCAGCTTCAACCTGTCCGGCTGGCTGGCGACCCTCTGCCTGGGCATCATCTGGCAGATCAGTTTTTCGCCTTACGTGTCCGATTATTCGCGCTACCTGCCAAGCGATATCGGCATCGCCAAACCGTTCTGGGCGACCTATTTCGGCGCGACCCTGGGCACGATTCTGTCGTTCAGCTTTGGCGCGGTGGCGGTACTGGCGACTCCGGAGGGCACTGAAGCGATGGCAGCGGTTAAGCAATCCACGGGGATGCTCGGGCCGATTCTGATGCTGCTCTTTTTGCTCAACATCATCAGCCACAACGCCCTCAACCTGTACGGCGCGGTGCTGTCCATCGTCACCTCGATCCAGACCTTTGCCGGCAACTGGACGCCGAGCATCAAGGTGCGGGTGATCCTCGCCAGCGTGATCCTGGCAGGCTGCTGCATCACCGCAGTGGGCGCGTCCGGGGACTTCATCAAGGAGTTCATCGGCCTGATCCTGACCCTGCTGATCGTGCTGGTGCCGTGGGCCTCGATCAACCTGATCGACTTCTACCTGATCAAGCGCGGCAACTACGACATTGCCTCGATTTTCAGCGCCGATGGCGGGATTTACGGACGCTTCAACCTGCATGCGATCGTGGCGTATTTCATCGGCATCATCGTGCAGCTGCCGTTTGCCAATACCTCGCTGTATGTGGGGCCGTACGCCAATTACCTGGAAGGCGCGGACTTGTCGTGGCTGGTGGGGCTGCTGGTGACCTGTCCGCTGTATTACTGCCTGGCGACGCGCGGGCGGGTGGTGCAGGGCAAGGCGATCTGGCAGCCTGTTCGACGCTAGTCCTGTTGCAGCACGGCTTGCCGGCGGTTGCGCCCCTGGCAAGTCGTGCTGCGACAGAGTGGTCTCCCCATTGTGCGACTAGGGTTTGCCTGCACTCTCTTCAATATCCGCCGAATGCCCCCCCTGACGTTCGGCCACCGCGCGTAATGTCTTGAGCGTCACCATCGGCGCATCGATCACAAAGCGGTTGGCCAGCCACGATGGAATATCCCCGGCGGGCTCGGCGCGCAGTTGATAGGTCACCTCGGTTTCCCGCTCGCCCTTGGGCACCATCTGCCAGATCCCTTCCAGCTGTTCGACCCGGATCAGCCCCGGCACCACAGGCTCCATGCCGTTCACCGCGCTCAAGTGGCGCAGGATGCTGCCGTCGTCCGCCTGCTCGGTCTGAACCTTGAGCACCATGTAGCGGGTGTCGGCGGGCCAGGGCAGGGCGGTGGTAAGGTAAACGAAGGTGCTGTCACCGTCGACCATCAGCAGGCGCATGTCGGCGCAGGCGTACAGCCATTTGCAGGCGATGGTGAGGTTTTCCTGCAGATGGCTGAGGGTCGGCACATCGGCCTTGATCAGCGCCACGCCGCGAAAACTCTGGTATTGCGATCCGACGGGGCTGCTGAGGTAGACCTTGATGCCGTCTTCTTCCTTGGCCAGTTTCCATTCTTCGGCGTCAGCGCGGGTGAAGGGCAGAGCGAGGAGCAGGGCGCAGAGGACGGGCAGTGGTTTCATGTACGGGAGGCTCCGGGACTGCACGTGGGTTGCGCGGGGTTTTCAGAGCATAGGTGAGATTCGGATGGTGTTGCGCGGCCGCGCTTTTTGATTCTGCCTAGCGGCAGAAGCATTCCGCCTTCGGCGGGTTACTCGGAGAAGCCGGAACGCCGGACCGCCCCCAAGTAACCAAGGGGTCCTGCTCCTGGCTTGGCCCGACTTCGTCGTGTCCCTTCACTCCGGCATTACTCCGCCGGGACGCGCCGAACGGGCATCCATGCCCTAGCGGCGCTCGCACGACATCCCTGTCGTGCGCCCGGGGCCCCAACACCAGCGGTCAGCCAGCACCCAAATCGCGGTGCGCCGCGTGCGAACCCACACGTATTTAGATAAAAATAAAAAAAAAAAGCAAAAGCCTGAGTCGTGCGCGATCTTCTGTAGCAGTCCGGCTTGCCGGCGTTGACGGCCGTGAAATCGCTGCCGCCGGCAAGCCGGACTGCTACAGGGGTATCGCGTAAATCTTCAGCTTTT
>CAURWS010000512.1:0-3883 GCA_963528485.1 uncultured Pseudomonas sp.
ACATGCGACTGGTGTCGCCGTACCAGCCATCCTTGATGACCGCGACGTCGATGTTGACGATGTCGCCGTCTTTCAAGATGTCGTCAGCAGACGGAATGCCATGACATACCACGGTATTAGGGGAAATGCAGGTGGTCTTGGTGAACCCGTGATAGCCGACGTTGGCCGGGATAACGTTGAGCTCGTTGACGATGTAGTCGTTGCAGATGTCGTCCAGCGCCTCGGTACTGACGCCTGGTTTGACATGCTGGGCGATCATCGCCAGCACATCCGCTGCCAGACGCCCCGCGACGCGCAGCCCCACCAGATCCGCTTCACTCTTGATGCTGATGCTCATTGCGACACTGCCCGGGCTTTGGGTTCATCGGCAACGGCCTCATCTGAAGCGCCCCCCAACAATGCCTCCCCCGACGCCTCGGCGCGGATGAGCAACTGGCAGATGTCGCTGTAATTCAGGCCCGGGTTGAGCTCGGCGAGCATGCCGACACGCATCCAGTGCTCGGCCTGCGCATTGATCGAGCGGCTCAGCGCGGCGCTGGCCGAGCGAAGATTGGCGTGCATCTGTTCGGAAATCTTGACCAGCCCCATGGATAAACCTCGCTATGAATATACGAAGCATATACGTTTCATATACTCGCTCGCAAGCAGCTGGCTTCTACCAAAGCCCGAGCTAACGAGAGCTTCAAGACTGTGGTGCCTCCATCGCGCATTCGGACAACGAGTTGGCCAGCTGTGAAATCGCGTCCTGATCGTTTTCGTTCAAGGCGCGGTAATGGGTGATGATCGCGCGCTCGGCCTCATTCAGCGAGTCGGCTGTCATAGGCGTCCGTTTGCCGGACACCACGAACAACACATCCACACCCTTTTTCTCCAACGCAGCGAGATAGTCGGATCGGGGGATGCGCTCCCCGCTTTCGTATTTGCCCTGGGCATTGGCTTCAACGCCTCCGATCGTGCCGAACTCCTGCTGCGACAAGCCGAGACGTTTGCGCTCTTCTTTCAATCGTGAACCAAGGTCTTTCATAAACAGGGGCCTCGAAGTGGGTGGTAATTCAGGCATGACGCTGTTTAATGCAAGACCCCATCGGTCCGGTGGAGTTGCGGTTGCCCCGACAATTGTTCAAGATTCGCGCTTTCGGCCTCAGGATATTCCCGCTGCGGCCGATAGATTCGGATGGAGAGTTTGCCTTCTTGCAGGCAACCCGATTGTGTAGTTCGGAGACCCAGACGTGATCACATTTATCCTGACTTGGTGCGCCCTCTCGCTCGTCGGAACCCTGTTCGCGGTCAGCCTGATCAGAATGGGCAAAAAGCGCCAGCCTGAAGCTGATGGCACCCCGGCTCCTGAAGCCGTGACCGCAGCCATTCCCCAGAAAAACTGAGTCGACACCTGCTGGCCTTCACTCAGCCGCGAGGTGAGTCTGCTCGCCCGCGTAATGCTGCGTCGAACTGACCAGCGTCAGGTCAGCCATCCCCAGACTGAACTGGCGCACACCGGCTGCCAGAGCCAGAAAATCCTCGCGCTGCATCGCATTGCCCCAGACGCTCTCGAACGATGCTTCGGCAGGTTCGGCCATGAATGATTGAGTGGTTTGGGCAAGGTTGGTTTGCATGGTCATTCCCTCTTTCTCGAATACTGTTTAAACATACAGTATTTTCATCTCGATACAAACGCAAGCCATCTCTCGACGAGCGGTCGTGTCGGATTCGAGCGAGAGATCGACGGCAGTCTCAGCGTTCTGAAACTGCCGATTGCTCGTGAATGCGCGAGTTTCAGACGCCAGCGAGCTCTTTGAGGCGTACAAGGTCCGCAGCCGAAAGCACGATGCCTTCGGCCAGAGATTTTTCCCGCTGACAATAGCGACGATCCCCCGGCATGCGCTCCTGACCCACGCCGTGCATCTGCCGCACCAGCGCTTCGCTGCGCGCGGCGAAGGCCTGTCCGCTGCCCTTGTCAGGGTCGATGACGATGAGGGTCTGACCCGTCCACGGGGTTTGCGCGCCGGGCTTGCTGGACATGTCGAACTCGAACGAGAAGTGGCCCCCGGTGAGCGCCGCCGACAGCAACTCGACCATCATCGACAACGCCGAACCTTTATAGCCTCCGAATGGCAACAGCGCGCCGCCATCGAGAATCGCCTTGGGGTCTTCGGTCGGTTGCCCGGCGCGGTCCACGCCCATGCCCGGTGGCAGCATGCGCCCTTCCCTCGCGGCGATCTGCACGTCGCCGTGGGCAATGGCGCTGGTGGCCATGTCGAACACGATCGGCTGGCCCCCGGCCCGTGGCGCGGCGAAGGCAATCGGGTTGGTGCCGAACAGCGGCTTTTGTGCATCGTGAGGCACTACGCAGGTCATGCTGTTGACCACGCTCAGCGCCACCAGGCCTTCCTGGGCGAACGGCTCGACATCCGGCCACAGCGCGGCGAAGTGGTGCGAGTTGCGAATCGCCAGGATCGCGATGCCGGCCCTGCGCGCTTTCTCGATCAACAGCGCCTTGGCCGCCTGCATCGCGGGCTGTGCAAAACCGCCTGCGGCATCGACCCGCACGAACCCCGCGCCAACATCCTCGACCTTGGGCATGGCCTGACCGTCGACCCAACCGGCGGCCAGCGACGACAGGTAACCCTTGATGCGAAAGATCCCGTGACTGTGCGAGCCATCGCGCTCGGCGCTGGCGCAGTTCTCGGCCAGCACGCCTGCCACTTGGGCCGAGGTGCCGTGGCGCAGGAAGATCTGACGCAGCAACTCGGTGAGGTCGGCGAAGGAAATCGTCTGGGTGTCAACGGGGTCGCGGGGTGCAGACATCTGGAGCTCCGGTGTGGTTATTGGAAGTGGAAGCCGAACAGAACGTGAACAAGCCGTCAGGAGAGTACTGCGCGCGCACAACCGGGTAAACTGGGCGCCTGCTTCTTGCTACACGTTCGCACTCAGCCGTTTAAGGATCGATCCATGGATTGTCAGACCCTCGTGCTCGGCGCCGGAATCGTCGGCGTGTGCTCTGCCCTGCACCTGCAAGCGGCAGGCCAGCGCGTTGTTTTGCTCGACCGCGACGATCCCGGTCGTGGCACCAGCCATGGCAACGCCGGCCTGATCGAGCGCTCCAGCATCATTCCCTACGCCTTCCCCCGCCAGTGGTCACGGCTGCTTCGCTACAGCCTCAATCGCCAGTCCTCAATGCGCTTCAGTCCTGCATTTTTGCCAAAGCTTGCGCCGTGGCTGCTCGAATACTGGCGTCAGTCATCTGCGGACAATCTGGCCAGCGCCAGCCGCGCCATGCAGCCGTTGATCGAACGCTGCGTGACCGAGCATGACCTGCTCGCCGAAGCGTCCGGCATGACCGGGTTGATGCGGGCTACAGGCTGGATCGAGTTTTACCGTGATCAGCATGAGTTCAATCTGGCAGCCGCTGACGCCCGTTCCTACGACCAATACGGATTGCGTTACGAGATTCTGGATGCAGCGCAATTACGCAAGCGCGAGCCGAACCTGAGCGGGGCGGTCGGCGGCATTCACTGGCAAGACCCGAAAACCGTGAGCGATCCCGGTGCACTGGTGCGCGGTTACGCGGCCCTGTTCGTGCAGCGGGGCGGCGTGCTGCTCAAGGGCGATGCCCGCAGCCTGCGCCAGCAGGGCGAGGGCTGGCAGGTGCAGAGCGAGGAAGGTGTGATCAGGGCCGAACAGGTGGTCGTGGCGATGGGGCCGCAATCGGCGGATGTGTGTTCTACCTTGGGTTATCGCATCCCGCTGGCGATCAAACGCGGCTACCACATGCATTACGCCTCGCAGCCGGGGGCTCAGTTAGCGCATGCGGTGATCGACGCCCAGGCCGGATTCGTGCTGGCGCCCATGGCGCGGGGGATTCGTCTGACAACCGGTGTCGAAT
>CAURWS010000513.1:0-3869 GCA_963528485.1 uncultured Pseudomonas sp.
CACCAGGGGTGTTCACGGCCAGTCGTTCCGGGGTGCTGGAGCTGTTGGCCGGGCAGGCGGCGATCTCCTTGGAGACCGCGCGTTTGCGTCATGAACTGATGGAAGAAAACGCCCGCAGGCAGGATATCGAAACCGCGCTGCGCACAGCCCGGGCCAAGCTGGCGCAGGTGTCGCACATCACGGTGATGGGCGAGCTGGCGGCGTCCATCGCCCATGAAATCAACCAGCCGCTGGCGTCCATGGTCTCCAATGCCGCCGCCAGCCTGCGCTGGCTCAGTCGCGAGACACCGCGCATCGACGAAGCCTTGTCCGGGTTGCGCGACATCGTTCAGGACGGCAAGCGCGCCGGGGACATCGTCAACGCGCTGCAATCGCTGGCGCGGCAGGGCGCGCAGCAGCGCAGACGCTTGTTGATCAACGACGTGATTCGTCATGTGGTGGCGTTGACCCTGGTCGAGGTCGAGCAGCAACGGGTGCTGATGACCACGCACCTGACCCGCTCGCCGCTGCAGGTCAGCGGATCGAGCGTGCAGTTGCAGCAGGTGGTGCTCAACCTGATCCTCAATGCGCTGGACGCCATGAGCCCCGGCGATCACGTGCTGCGCAGGCTGTCGATCACCAGTGAAGCCGTGGGCAATGAGTACCTGGTGGTCAGCGTCGAGGACACCGGCCCCGGCATCGATCCCGAGGATCTGGACAAGGTGTTCAACGCCTTTTTCACCACCAAGGACAAAGGCATGGGCATGGGCCTGGCGATCTGTCGCACCATCATCCATGCCCACGGCGGCCGTCTGTACGCGATGCCCGCGCGTTACGGCGGCGCCACCTTCGTGTTCACGCTGCCGGCGGTGGTGTAGGCGTCGGCGCGTAAGGCCAGGTCGAGATCAACAGCTGCTCGCAGAAGCCTCCCGCGGTCATGTGATGCTCATGAAACGACAGCACATCGGCATTGATGGTGCCCAGGGTGCTCTGTGGCCGATGCAGTTGTCCCAACGCCAACGTGTGCAAAAACTTGATCTTGAAGCCGGGCTCCCGAGGGAATGCGCTGAGCACCCGCGCCAAAACGCCGGGGCAGAACGCCTGGCAGTGGGTGCCCAGCAGGTCGGTTTCCACGGCGGCAGCGAGCAGGGCGGTCATTGCCGGTTTGCAGTGAGGAATGCCGGGGGTGGTGTGCAGGGCGACGGCGTCCCAGACTTCGGCGATGTCCGCCTGCGAGCGACCGTAGCCGCGCAGAAATTGCGCTGCCGCATCGGCGCTGTCGACCTCGAAGCGCTGCTGCGAATCGCGATAGAGAGGGGTCACGCCAATGCGCAGAAACAGCGCGCCGATGTACAAAAGCTCAGGGTCGTAGCGCAGGTCGCGGCTTTGCCCCAAAAGGCAGGCGAACACAAACGTGCGCAGGGCCGAATCGAACATCAGCCCGGATTGGGTCTCGCGCATCAACTCGGTCGCCGCGCGTGCCATCGCGCTTTCCGGGATCGAGGTTCCAGCAACGTATCGGGTGGTCACTGGCATCCCTCGCAGCGAACCGGGCCTCACAGGCTGATGATGTTAGGCCTGTTCGTCGGTGACGTCCTTGCGTGGCACCTTAAATGTTCTTAAAGCGTCTGGGCCGGGTTTTTCGGCGTCACACGCTTATTAACCCTTAAGAACATTTAATACCCCGAGAAGGACTTTAAGGCAGGGCCTCGGCAGACTCCACAGACCGCCCCCTGTGATCTGGAGAGCCCGGAATGAACGCAATCACCCCGTCACTATTTCGTTCGCTGCTGACGTCCATTCGTGCGTTGCCCGGCAGCGAACAGATCGTGCTTGAACAGATGGTTCGCGAGCTGTCGTCACGCCTGTATTCGGACAATGAGCCTGAGCAGACAGAGACCCCGACCGAAAAAGTCGCCCTGTCGCCCTGGCAGGAACGGCGCGCCAAGGAGCTAATGTCCAGCCAGATGGACAAAGGCCTGTCGATTGCCCAGGTGGCGAGTGAGTGCTCGTTGTCGCGCAGCCACTTTTCCCGCGCCTTCAAGAAGAACACCGGCCTGTCGCCCCGGGACTGGTACCTGCAGATGCGTCTGGACAAGGCCAAGGGATTGCTCAGCGAGTCGGGGCTGACCATTTCCCAGATCAGCCTGGACTGCGGTTTTGCCGATCAGTCGCATTTCACCCGCGTGTTCACCCGTGTGATCGGCGTTACGCCGTTCAACTGGCGCCGCTCCATGGTGCCTGCGCTGGCCCGTTGCGCAGGGTGAGCTTGCCGGGCGTGAATTGGCGTTGATAGCGCAGCACAAGGGTTCAATTCTCAGCCAGGCTTGTGGTGTATACCTGCGCAGGTATATTGACCCAAGCCGTCCTGCCCGTGCCTGGGCCGCACAGCGAATTTACCCACGCCAATCCGGAACCGATCCATGAATCGCAATGACCTGCGCCGCGTCGACATGAACCTGTTGGTGATTTTTGAAGCGTTAATGTTCGAACGGAATCTGACACGGGTCGCCGAGAAGCTGTTCATGGGCCAGCCGGCCATCAGCGCGGCGCTGGCGCGTCTGCGTGACCTGTTCGACGACCCGTTGCTGCTGCGCAACGGCCGCGCCATGGAGCCGACGGCGCGTGCGCTGGATATTCTGCGGGAGCTGCAGCCGGCGCTGGACACCATTTCCGGCGCTGTGAGCCGGGCCAAGGAATTCGACCCCGCCACCAGTTGCGACGTGTTTCGCATTGGCCTGTCCGACGACGCCGAATTCGGTCTTTTTCCGCCGTTGCTCAGCCGCCTGCGTGAAGAAGCGCCAGGCATCATCGTCGTGGTGCGCCGCGCCAATTACCTGCTGATGCCGTCTTTGCTGGCGTCGGGGGAAATCTCCGTGGGCATCAGCTACACCACCGATCTGCCCGCCAATGCCAAGCGCAAGAAGTTGCGCGACATCACCGTGAAAGTGCTGCGCGGCGACAAACGTCCGGGCGAGCTGACGCTGGATGATTACTGCGAGCGGCCGCACACCATGGTGTCGTTTTCGGGCGATCTGAGCGGCAACATCGACCTGGACCTGGCCAAGGTCGGCCGGACGCGAAGGGTGGTGGTGGCCGTGCCGCAGTTCAGTGGCTTGCGTGCGCTGCTGGCGGGCACCGAGTTGATCGCAACCGTTCCGGATTACGCCGCCTGCGCTTTGGTGGAAGGCTGCGCCCTGCGCGCCGAAGACCCACCGTTCCCGATCCAGCCGGCCGAGCTGTCGATGGTCTGGAGCGGCGTCCACGACAACGACCCGGCCGAGCGCTGGCTGCGTTCGCGGATTACCGAATTCATGTCCCAGGAAACACGGCCAATGCCGTGAAGGCTTGGATTCTGGCCGCTGCGCGCCGGATCGCGAGCAAGCATGCTCCTACGCCCTACGGGTAGAAGCAGAGGACGAGCTCCTTCAGATATTCTCCGGCGTCACGATCTGCAACGGCACCAGCACCCGGTGTCGTTGCGGGTCGATCTCCTCGGTTTTCGGCAACTGCACCATCACTTCGATCAGCGACTTAGCGATCAGCTGCGGTTGTGAATCGATCACCAGCGTCACCAGCCCTTTGCGCATGGCCGGGCGCGATTCGACCGTGGGCTCTTGCAGAATTACGCACAGATCAGGCCGGCGAGGCGTTGCCGCCAGGGCACTGATGACGCCTTCCACGCCGCCTCCCGCCACGTAAATCCCGCACAGATCAGGATGCCGGGCCAGCAGATCCAGCGTTGCTTCTTCTGTGATCGCGCCGTTGTCGAGGGTGATGATCGGCGGCAGCACGCGAAACTGCGGGGCCTTTTCCGCGAAGAAACTACGCACCCCGGCTTCGCGCTGCTCATGTCCCAGAAAGCGCAGGCCGCCCAGCATCACCGCCAC
>CAURWS010000514.1:0-3868 GCA_963528485.1 uncultured Pseudomonas sp.
CACCTTCTGCTGGCCCTATTGGACAATGAGGCTGCCGCCACTGTTCTGCGTGCCTGCGGCGCAAACCTCGACAAACTCAAACACGACCTTCAGGAGTTCATCGACTCCACCACGCCGCTGATCCCCGTACACGATGAGGATCGCGAGACCCAGCCAACCCTGGGCTTCCAGCGCGTGCTGCAACGTGCCGTGTTCCATGTGCAGAGTTCCGGCAAGCGTGAAGTCACCGGCGCCAACGTGCTGGTGGCCATTTTCAGTGAGCAGGAAAGCCAGGCCGTGTTTCTGCTGAAACAGCAGAGCGTGGCCCGCATCGATGTCGTCAACTACATCGCCCACGGTATTTCCAAGGTGCCGGGGCATGGCGATCACTCTGAAGGTGAGCAAGATATGCAGGATGATGAGGGCGGCGAGTCTTCTTCTTCGGGCAATCCTCTGGATGCCTATGCCAGCAACCTGAATGAACTGGCTCGTCAGGGCCGCATCGATCCTTTGGTTGGCCGTGAGCTGGAAGTCGAGCGTGTCGCTCAGATTCTCGCGCGCCGTCGCAAGAACAACCCGCTGCTGGTCGGTGAGGCCGGTGTCGGTAAAACCGCCATCGCCGAAGGCCTGGCCAAGCGCATCGTCGACAATCAGGTGCCGGACCTGCTGGCCAACAGCGTCGTCTACTCCCTGGACCTCGGCGCTCTGCTGGCCGGTACCAAATACCGTGGCGATTTCGAGAAGCGCTTCAAGGCGTTGCTCGGCGAGCTGAAAAAACGTCCGCACGCCATCCTGTTCATCGACGAAATCCACACCATCATTGGTGCAGGTGCTGCGTCGGGCGGGGTGATGGATGCGTCCAACCTGCTCAAGCCGTTGCTGTCTTCGGGTGATATCCGTTGCATCGGTTCGACCACGTTCCAGGAATTTCGCGGCATCTTTGAGAAAGACCGTGCCCTGGCCCGTCGCTTCCAGAAAGTCGACGTGTCCGAGCCTTCGGTCGAAGACACCATCGGCATTCTGCGTGGCCTGAAAGGCCGTTTCGAGCAGCACCACAACATCGAATACAGCGATGAAGCCCTGCGTGCAGCGGCTGAACTGGCCTCGCGCTACATCAATGATCGTCACATGCCCGACAAGGCCATCGACGTCATCGATGAGGCGGGCGCCTATCAGCGTCTGCAGCCGGTCGAGTCGCGGGTCAAGCGCATCGATGTGCCACAGGTGGAAGACATCGTTGCGAAAATCGCGCGGATTCCGCCAAAACACGTCAACAGCTCCGACAAGGAACTGCTGCGTAACCTTGAGCGTGATCTCAAGCTGACCGTGTTCGGTCAGGATGCGGCTATCGATTCGCTGTCCACCGCGATCAAGCTGTCTCGCGCTGGCCTGAAATCCCCTGACAAGCCTGTCGGTTCGTTCCTGTTCGCAGGTCCGACCGGTGTCGGTAAAACCGAGGCGGCGCGTCAGCTGGCCAAGGCTCTGGGGATCGAGCTGGTGCGTTTCGACATGTCCGAATACATGGAACGCCACACCGTTTCGCGTTTGATCGGTGCGCCTCCAGGCTATGTCGGTTTCGATCAGGGCGGTCTGTTGACCGAAGCCATCACCAAGCAGCCGCACTGCGTGCTGCTGCTCGATGAGATCGAAAAAGCACACCCTGAAGTCTTCAACCTGCTGCTGCAGGTGATGGACCACGGTACCTTGACCGACAACAACGGCCGCAAGGCGGACTTCCGCAATGTGATCGTGATCATGACCACCAACGCCGGTGCTGAAACCGCGGCGCGTGCTTCGATCGGCTTCACCCATCAGGACCACTCGTCTGATGCGATGGAAGTCATCAAGAAGAGCTTCACGCCGGAATTCCGCAACCGCCTGGACACCATCATTCAATTTGGTCGCCTCAGCCATGAGGTCATCAAAAGCGTGGTGGACAAGTTCCTCACCGAACTTCAGGCGCAGCTGGAAGACAAGCGGGTTCTGCTGGAGGTCACCGACGCTGCCAGAAGTTACCTGGCCGAAGGTGGCTACGACGCGGCAATGGGCGCTCGCCCAATGGCGCGGTTGATTCAGGACAAGATCAAACGTCCGCTGGCCGAGGAGATTCTTTTCGGCGAGTTGTCCGAGCATGGCGGTGTTGTACACATCGACTACAAGGACGGCGAGATCACTTTCGATTACGAGACTACGGCCGAGATGGCCTGACGTTTCGCTGCAACACAGCAAAAAGGCGCCGATTGGCGCCTTTTTGCTGTCTGCGAATATGCCAGACCCTTGAAGGAGTGAGCTTGCTCGCGATCGCGATTTGTCTGAGGCACATTAGGTGACTTACACGACGCCATCGCGAGCAAGCTCACTCCTACAGAGGGTGCTGTGCTTATGTTGCGCCAACAAAAACGCCCGGCATGTGCCGGGCGTTCTTGTTAAGACCTGTTAGCGGGCGCGGTAAGTGATGCGCCCTTTGCTCAAGTCGTAGGGCGTCAGCTCAACGCGGACCTTGTCGCCGGTAAGAATACGAATGTAGTTCTTGCGCATCTTGCCGGAGATGTGCGCGGTTACGACGTGCCCATTTTCCAACTCCACACGGAACATGGTGTTGGGCAGGGTGTCGACGACAGTGCCTTCCATTTCGAAGCTGTCTTCTTTCGACATGCAGTAAAGCCCTCGGTATCCAATGAATGGCCCGGTGCAAACGGCAGCCAGGCAAAAGCGGGCTGCATTGTGCCCGAAAAATGAGGGTCAAGCCAAGGGATTCAGTAAAGAGTGACCCATCTTTGGTTAGTCAGCAGCTCAATGGGGCGATATTGGGTCTTGTAGTTCATCTTTTTGCAGTTCTTGATCCAGTAACCCAGATACACCGCATGCAGCTGCAGGCGGGCCGCTTCGGCGATCTGCCAGAGAATGGCGTAGCGCCCAAGGCTGCGACGTTCCTCGGAGGGTTCGTAGAAGGTATAAACCGCTGAAAGACCGTTTGGCAAATCGGTCACGGCCACGGCGAGCAGGCGGCCTTCGACGCGAAATTCGTAAAATCGTGAAAAAGGCAGGTCGCGGACGAGAAATGTCGAGAACTGCTCGCGACTCGGCGGATACATGTCGCCGTCGGCGTGACGTTGTTCGATGTAGCGCTGATACAGGTCGAAGTATTCCTCGCTGAAATGCGGCTTGGCGCAGGTGACTTCGATGTCGACGTTTTTCTTGAAGATGCGCTTTTGCTGACGATCAGGAACGAAGAGTCCTACCGGAATGCGCGCAGGCACGCAGGCGCTGCAATTCTGGCAGTGCGGGCGATAGAGATGATCGCCGCTGCGACGAAACCCCATGTCGGAAAGGTCGGCGTAGACCTGCACATCCATCGGCTGGCTGGGATCGAGAAACAGCGTGGTGGCTTGTTCCTCGGGCAGGTAGCTGCAGGAGTGGGGTTGAGTGGCATAGAACTTAAGCCGCGCCAGCTCGGTCATGATCAACCCTCGAGAAAAACTTTATGTAAGAGTGTATGCCAGCCGAATCAAACTCGCCTAGGTAACCAGTCGGCGGAATTTGTCAGATCCAGGTGTTTGTTCAAGTAGTCCGCAAAGGTGTGTCGAGGGATCGAGCGAGCGCCCAGGCTTTGCAGGTGCTGCGTGGGCATCTGGCAGTCGATCAGCACGAAACCCCAGCGCTTGAGGTGTTCGACGAGCGTGGCAAAACCGACCTTGGACGCGTTGTCGGCGCGGCTGAACATCGATTCACCGAAAAACAGCTGCCCCATGGCCAAGCCATACAGGCCGCCGACCAGTTCGCCGTCATCCCAGACTTCAACGCTGTGGGCAAAGCCCCGCGCATGCAGCTCTATGTACGCCGCCTGCATGGAGCCGGTGATCCAGGTGCCGTCAGTGTAGGCACGTGG
>CAURWS010000515.1:0-3863 GCA_963528485.1 uncultured Pseudomonas sp.
GGTCGATGCCGCGCGGGCAGACCTGGCGCGCAACGGCATGTTCAGCCTTGAAGGCTTCATCCAGCAGGCCGATGTCGCACAGGCGGCCCGGCAGATTCAGCCGACCATGGATGCCGAATCCCACACCCACAAGCGCTCCCACAACATCTATTTCAAACCCGACATCCTTGAGCTTGCGGCCGATCACCCGGCGCTCAAGAAGGTGGAAACCGTCAGCCACACCCTGTGCGCCGACCAACTCAAAGCCACTCTGGTGACTTCGGTTTACGAGTACCCGCCGCTGGTGAATTTCCTCAGCGCGGTGATGGACAAGCCTGCGCTTTACGTCATGGCCGACCCCCTGGCGCGGGTCAATGTGATGAGTTATCGCGAGGGCGAAACCCTCAACTGGCACTTCGACCGCTCGGAATTCACCACCACCCTGATGCTGCAGGCTCCCGATGCGGGCGGCGAGTTCGAGTACCGCACCGACCTGCGCACAGCCGACGATCCCAATTACGACGGCGTGGCCGAACTGTTGCGCGGAAACGACCCCCAGGTGCAAAAACTGCGTTTGAGCGCTGGCACTCTGAATGTGTTTCGTGGGAAAAATACCGCGCACCGCGTCACCCCGGTACAAGGACAACGCGAACGAATGGTCGCCGTATTCTCGTACTACGAAAAACCCGGCGTGATGTTCACCCCCGAGGAGCAGACCGGCTTCTATGGACGCGCCGCGCAACTGACCTCTGAACTCACAGCGGCATCATAAAAATTAGCGAATCGCAGCTTTTGATCTAGCTTGACCCTGCCAGTCCTTTTTTCAATGAGATGGGAAAACACATGGGCCACACTTACAAATTCACTAAAAAAATCCTTGCCTGTGCGGTACTGGGCGGCAGCCTGATGATGGCCGGCTCTGCTTTCGCCAAAGAATGGACCTCGGTGCGCGTCGCCACCGAAGGCGCCTACGAGCCCTGGAACATCACGTTGCCCGGCGGAGAAATTTCCGGCTTCGAACCCGAGCTGCTCAAGGACATCTGCGCCCGCATCAAGCTTGAGTGCAAACTGCAGGCCCAGGACTGGGACGGCATGATCGCAGGCCTCAATGCCGGCAAGTTCGACGTGCTGATGGACGCCATCGTCATCACCCCGGAACGCCAGAACGAGATCGCGTTTTCCATCCCCTACGCCAACACCCAGGCCGTGTTTGTCAGCGCCGATCCCAAGCTGATCGCCAGCATGCCGAGCAATGAAGTGATCAAACTCAGCGGCGATCCGACCAAGGACAAAGCCGCCATCGACAAGATGAAGGAACTGGTCAAGGGCAAAACCCTGGGGATTCAGTCCGGCACTGCGTACACCGAATTCGTCGAGAAGAATTTTCGCGACATCGCCACCATCCGCGAATACAAGAAATCCGCCGAACACCTGCTGGATCTGAACGCAGGCCGTATCGACTTCGCGTTTGACGACGTGACCTTCTTCACCTCCGCTCTCGAGACCCCGGATAACAGCGCCGTGAAAATGATCGGCCCGAAAATCGGTGGCGACATCTGGGGCCCGGGTGAAGCACTGGGCTTTCGCAAGGCCGATAACGACCTGCGCGAGAAATTCGACGGCGCGCTCAAAGAGGCACTGGCCGATGGCACGGTGAAGCGTCTGTCCGAGAAATGGTTCAAGGCCGACATTCGTCCCTGATGGCATGGCGGGCCAGCCATTGCACACTGGCCCGCATCGGTTCTCTCCTGTGGGAGTGAGCTTGCTCACGAAGAGGAAAGCACAGCCTGCGGATCTCCAGCGGCTGAACTGACATTTCGTGAGCAAGCTCACTCCCACAGGTGCTGCGTACGCCCACTCCTTCCGCACGCCGGCCTTGCTAGTCATGAAAAATCCCACCCTGCGCTGAATTTTTTCGTGTCCTCATGTATCTGATCGGAAAGAGCGGTGCCACTAAAACAATGGCATCGACGTCAGGCAACACCGATTGGAACCCGAGTGCCCCGTATGAAATCAAGCAAGAAAAAAGTCCAGCCCATCGGGCTCAAAGACATCACCATCGTCGACGACGCCAAGATGCGCAAAGCCATCACGGCAGCCGCGTTGGGCAACGCCATGGAATGGTTCGACTTCGGCGTGTACGGCTTCGTGGCCTATGTGCTGGGCAAGGTGTTCTTCCCCGGTGCCGACCCTAGCGTGCAGATGGTCGCAGCGCTCGCCACCTTCTCCGTGCCCTTCCTGATCCGCCCGCTGGGGGGCCTGTTCTTCGGTGCCCTGGGTGACAAATACGGCCGACAGAAAGTCCTCGCCGCGACCATCGTGATCATGTCCCTGAGCACCACGGCCATCGGCCTGATCCCCTCCTACGCCTCCATCGGCATCTGGGCCCCGATCCTGCTGTTGTTGGCGAAAATGGCCCAAGGTTTTTCGGTGGGTGGCGAATACACCGGCGCCTCGATCTTCGTTGCTGAATACGCTCCCGACCGCAAACGCGGCTTTCTCGGCAGCTGGCTGGACTTCGGTTCCATCGCCGGTTTCGTCTTGGGCGCGGGCGTCGTCGTGTTGATTTCCACGGTCATCGGCGAAGACAAATTCCAGGAATGGGGCTGGCGCCTGCCGTTCTTCCTCGCCCTGCCCCTGGGTATGCTCGGGCTGTATCTGCGTAACGCCCTGGAAGAAACTCCGGCCTTCCAGCAACACGTGGAAAAACTCGAACAGGGCGATCGCGAAGGCCTGTCCCATGGTCCGAAAGTGTCGTTCAAGGAAGTCGCCACCAAACACTGGCGCAGCCTGCTCACCTGCATCGGCATCGTGGTCGCGACCAACGTGACCTACTACATGCTGCTGACCTACATGCCGAGCTACCTGTCGCACAACCTGCACTACAGCGAAAACCGCGGCGTGCTGATCATCATCGCGATCATGGTTGGCATGCTCTTCGTCCAGCCGCTGATCGGCTTCATCAGCGACAAGATCGGCCGCAAGCCCTTCATCATCGTTGGCAGCATCGCCCTGTTCATCCTCGCCATTCCGGCGTTCATGCTGATCATCAGCGGCAAGATCGGCCTGATTTTCGCAGGCCTGTTGATCCTCGCCGTGGTGCTCAACTTCTTCATCGGCGTCATGGCCTCCACCCTCCCGGCGATGTTCCCCACCCACATTCGCTACAGCGCCCTGGCCAGCGCCTTCAACGTCTCGGTGCTGATCGCCGGCGTCACCCCGACCGTGGCCGCCTGGCTGGTGGAGAGCACGGAAAACCTTTACATGCCGGCGTACTACCTCATGGTGGTGGCGGTTATCGGCCTGATCACCGGGATAACCATGAAGGAAACCGCCAACAAGCCCCTGCGCGGCGCAGCGCCTGCGGCCTCGGACATGCAAGAAGCCAAGGAGCTTTTGCAGGAGCATCACGACAACATCGAGCAGAAAATCGAAGACATCGACTCGCAAATCGCCGAGCTGGAAGCCAAACGCAAGGAGCTGGCGCAGCAGCATCCACGGATTGATTAAGCCGTGAAAGCGAAGGAGCCGTGCCATCGGGAACGGCTCTGCAACAGGCTTTTCATTGAAATATTTTTTCACATCTGCGCCGCTTTCCCCTGACATCGCGACACATTTTCCCCTCAGGGTTCCCCACCCATTGCCGCGATGTTAGGTTGCAGATCTTTCTGACTAAACGATCAGAATCCTTTTCAAATCAGCTGCAAAGGAATGCTTCATCCATGAAATTCCCCCTCAAGCCCTTGGCGATGGCCACGCTGGTCATTGCCGGTTTCTCCTCGTTCACAACGCCTGCCTGGGCCAACCTTTCCGCGCAACAGAGCGAAGTCATTCTCAAGACCTTCAACGACGCATCGGTGACTGACTTCAGGCAGTTCCTGAGT
>CAURWS010000516.1:0-3848 GCA_963528485.1 uncultured Pseudomonas sp.
GTGAAGAAGACCAGCAAACCCGTGCAGCGGCTTTTGGCGATGCTGGCCTGTGCCTGCTGCCTGGCCTACGCCGGGCTGTTCCTGGCGGCCAGTTACAAATGGGTCTCGGCCTTGTTCGCCGCCGGTATCGGTGCCGAAGACCTGGACCGTTACGGCATCAAGATCGCTTACATCACGGTCATCGTGCCCATCGGCTTCGCGCTGGTGATCGCCCGCTATCTGGAAATCCTCTATCGCATCTGGACCCACCGTCAGACGGGCCTGGGCCTGGCTGACGAAGCGGCAGAAGCCAGCAAACTGGCCAATCCTAACGAGGAGCAACACTGATGACCGTTCTTTGTCTGTTCCTGTTGCTGTTCGTTTTCATGTTTCTGGGGGTGCCGATCGCGATTTCCCTGGGCCTCTCGGGCGCAGTGTCGATCTTGCTGTTCAGCCAGGATTCGCTGAGTTCGCTGGCGATCAAATTGTTCGAAACCTCCGACAGTTACACCTTTCTGGCGATTCCGTTCTTCCTGCTCTCCGGTGCGTTCATGACCACCGGTGGCGTGGCGCAACGCCTGATCGACTTTGCCAACGCCTGCGTGGGCCACATTCGCGGTGGTCTGGCGATTGCGGCGGTGCTGGCCTGCATGCTGTTCGCGGCGCTGTCCGGCTCCTCGCCGGCAACCGTGGCAGCGGTGGGTTCGATTGCCGTGGCGGGGATGGTGCGCTCGGGTTACCCGAAAGAGTTCGGCGCCGGGATCATCTGTAACGCCGGTACGTTGGGGATCCTGATTCCGCCGTCCATCGTCATGGTGGTCTACTCGGCCGCGACCGAAACCTCGGTGGGCAAGCTGTTCATCGCAGGTGTCGTGCCGGGGATTCTGCTGGGCGTGATCCTGATGGTGGTGATCTACATCGTCGCCCGGGTCAAGAAGCTGCCTGCGCAACCGCGCGTGTCGTTTCGTCAGTGGCTGGCCACCGCGCGCCGGGCGTTCTGGGGCCTGCTGTTGCTGGTGATCATCCTCGGCGGCATTTACAGCGGCATGTTCACACCGACCGAAGCGGCGGCCGTGGCGGCGGTGTACTCGGCCTTTATCGCGCTGTTCGTGTACAAGGACATGCGCCTGCGCGACTGCCCCAAAGTGCTGTTGGAGTCCGGACGGCTGAGCATCATGCTGATGTTCATCATCGCCAACGCCATGCTCTTCGCCCATGTGCTGACCACCGAGCAGATCCCGCAGCAGATCACCAACTGGGTGATTTCCGAAGGGCTGACGCCGATCGGTTTCCTGATCATGGTCAACGTGGTGTTGCTAGTGGCGGGCAGTTTCATGGAGCCGTCGGCGATCGTGCTGATCCTGGCGCCGATCTTCTTCCCGATTGCCACCAAGCTTGGGATCGATCCAATTCACCTGGGCATCGTGATGGTAGTGAACATGGAAATTGGCTTGGTGCACCCGCCGGTAGGGCTGAACCTGTTCGTGACCTCGGCGGTGACGGGGCTGACTCTGGGGCAGACGATTCGTGCGGCATTGCCGTGGTTGTCTATCCTCTTGTTGTTCCTGATTCTGGTGACGTACGTGCCGTTCATTTCGCTGGCGTTGCCGAACTGGCTGGGGATGCCTTGAGGGCGTGCTGAGCCTGTCACCGAACTGTGAGCGCAGTGCCTTGGCCCTCGTCGACCTTTGGTCTTCGGGGGCTTTTTTCGGCGCTTGTTTCTGGTTTTTCGAGTAAGCGCGTGCATCCGGTATCTGGGGTGTTGCTCAAGTCCGCTGCGCTGTTACAGAGGGTGCTTCCGTGACGCAGAACCCCGGCGGCGTCGCCCGCAATGATAAAGATCCAGAATAAAAAACGCCCCGAACCTGTCGGGGCGTTCTGATGTATCGGCTGCAACGAAATCTGCAGCGTTTAACCTGCCACCGCTTCCATCCGCGCCTGCCCGCCCTTGCGGAACAGCACCAGCGTCGCGATCAATCCCAGCACGGCAGCACCGCTGAGCCAGATGCCAGGCGCCGCCTTGTTGTTCAGCTCATGGATCAGATAGGTACACGCCGCCGGGGTGAAACCACCGAAGGTCGCCGTCGCCAGGCTATAAGCCAGCGAGAAACCGGTGGTACGCACTTCGACCGGCATGATCTCGGTCAGCGACACCACCATCGCACCGTTGTACGAGCCGTACAGGAACGACAGCCACAGCTCGACCATCAGCAGGTTGCCGAAGCTCGGGTTGGCGGTCAGCCACGACAGGGCAGGGTAAGCCGTGATGATCGCCAGAATGGTCGCGGCCAGCAGCAACGGTTTGCGACCGATCTTGTCCGATACTGCGCCCATCACCGGCAGCCAGATGAAGTTCGAGATACCCACGCACACGGTCACCAGCAGGCTGTCCAGGTCGGACAGGTGCAGCTCGTTCTTGCCGAAGGTCGGGGTGTAGGCCGTGATCAGGTAGAACGACACGGTGGTCATGACCACCAGCGCCATACCGGCAACGACGATGCCGAAATTGGAGCCGATCGACTTCATCACCTCGCCCATGGTCGGGCGGTGTTTGCGCGCACGGGCTTCGAACTCAGGGGTTTCTTCCAGCGAGCGACGGATGATGAAGATCGCCGGAACGATCATGCAGCCCACCAGGAACGGCACGCGCCAGCCCCATTGGCCCATGTCTTCCGGGGTCAGCCAGTGGTTCAGGGCCACGCCCAAAAGGCCTGCGAACACCACTGCGGCCTGTTGGCTGGCGGACTGCCAGCTGACGAAGAAGCCTTTACGGCCCGGGGTCGAAATCTCGGCCAGGTACACCGACACGCCGCCCAGTTCCACACCGGCGGAGAAGCCCTGCAGCAGGCGTCCGATCAACACCAGTAGTGGCGCGGCGACACCCAAGGTCGCGTAGCCCGGTACGAAGGCGATCAGCAGTGTGCCCATGGCCATCAGCGCCAGGGTGATGATCAGGCCCTTCTTGCGGCCGTGGTGGTCGATGTAGGCGCCGAGAAAAATGGCGCCCAGTGGGCGCATCAGGAAGCCGGCGCCGAAGGTCGCCAGCGAAAGCATCAGGGACGCGAATTCACTGTCGGCTGGGAAGAATGCTTTGGCGATGGCCGTGGCGTAAAAGCCATAGACCATGAAGTCAAACATTTCAAGGAAGTTACCGCTGACAACGCGAAAAATCGCCTTGCCTTTGCCTGTGGTCGAGGCCATTTGGAATTACTCACTTAGGCTGTCTAGCTGGGGGGATCCGTTGTATTTATGCGTCCTCTCCTGCGCGGTCCGAGCTTGGCCTCCAACCCCGCAGATTTGTAACGATATGTGTAAAAGTGGCGGATAGCAATCAGAAGACACCCGTCATGCTGGGCTGTGCCACCCGGCGCACTCCGGTTATGACGATATTTATGTATGTCATCGCGCCGCCGTCACTGCCCTTAACTCGCCCGACCTGTAAGGCCAAGACCACTGTCTGTCAAACGGGAACTTCAACCCTGCGAGTGAGTAGAAAATGACTGCACAATTTGAACTGATCGACACGTTTTCCTACCGTCCGTCGCTACTGCCCCTTGCCCGTGATGCCCTTATTGCAGCGCTGCTTGCGTTCGATCCGTCGCTGCATCTGGACCCTGATGTCGCGGTTATCACAGGTTTGAGCGCGCCGGGTGAACCCTCCACCCGCAGCTTGATGATGTGCCTGAAAAGGGCGCTGGCGAGTGGCCAAACCTTTGTCTGGACCGAGCCGCAGAACGCGCTGCTGACCGATCCCGCAGTGCCGAACCCGACCAGCGTCGCAGTGGACATGCAGCAATTGGCGGTGGTGATCGACAGCGTGTCTCTCAGTCTGCTCGATGACTTCATTCAGGCGCTGCTCGGTTTCTGGG
>CAURWS010000517.1:0-3844 GCA_963528485.1 uncultured Pseudomonas sp.
TTCTGGGGCGGCGATGTGCCGTTGCGCGGCTGGGGCTGGCTGGGATTGATCCTGTTGCTGGCGCTGATCGTCGTCGCGGCGCAGGTCAACCGGCTGATCCAGCGCGGCCTGACACGACGCTTTCAGAATCAGGCTCTGATCGAGCACCTGCAGCAGGCTCAGGCGCGCAGCGAAGAACTCAATCGCGAGCTGGCGCGACAATACGAAGAGCGCACGCGCTATCTCTCCCACTACGACGAGCTGACAGGCCTGGCCAACCGCGCCTTATTCAACGAACGCCTGCGCGAAGCCAACCAGCGTGTGAGTCAGGGCGGGCGAACACTGGCGTTGCTGCACATCAATCTGGACCGCTTCAAGCTGCTCAATGACAGCCTCGGCCACGACATTGCCGACCAACTCCTGCGACATGTCGGACGCCGCCTGATCGCCGAGCTGTCAGACGCCGATACCGTGGCGCGCCTGTCTGCCGATGAGTTCGCCGTGCTGTTCGATTGCCAAGGCAATCTGACGACCCTGGCGCGGGTGACCACCCGCTTGCTGGCCAAGCTGCGCTCGCCAACTTCGGTGGCCGGCCACGAGCTGGTGGTCAGCGCCTCCATCGGCATTGCGCTGCTTCCGGATTCGGCGCGGGACATCGGCACGCTGGTGACGCAGGCCAATATGGCGATGCAGCACGCCAAGCATTTGGGCGGCAATCATTTCCAGTTCTACACCGAGAGTCTGCAGGCGCGCACGCTGGAGCGATTGCAGCTGGAGATTCAGCTGCGCCGCGCCATCGAGGAGGGGCAGCTTGAGGTGTTCTATCAGCCCAAGCTGGAGCTGGCGACGGAACGTCTGAGTTCGGCCGAAGCCCTGGTGCGTTGGCGTCACCCCACACTGGGCATGGTGCCGCCCAGCGAGTTCATTGGCCTCGCGGAAGAGACCGGGCTGATCGCCGACATCGGCGAGTTCGTGCTGCGCCGCGCTTGCCGCCAGGCTTGTGAATGGCAACGCAGCGGGCTGAGGCCGATTCGGGTGTCGGTCAATCTGTCGGTGCACCAATTGCGCCAGGGCAAGCTGGTCAGTCTGGTGCGCCAAGTGCTTGATGAGACCGGCCTGATGCCTGAGTACCTGGAGCTTGAGCTGACTGAAAGCCAACTGCTCGATAGCGTCGAGCACATCATCAGCACGTTCCAGCAGTTGCGTAAGCTGGGGGTCAAGCTCGCGATCGACGATTTCGGTACCGGTTATTCGTCGCTGAGTTACCTCAAGCGCTTTCCGGTGGACTACGTGAAAATCGATCAGGCGTTCATTCGTGGCCTGAACGAGGGCACCGAGGACGCGGCCATCACTCGCGCAATCATCGCGATGGCCCACAGCCTGGGCTTGAAGGTGGTGGCTGAAGGTGTCGAAGACGCCGAGCAACTGGCGTTTCTCAGGGCGCACGATTGCGACGAGGTGCAAGGCTATCTGATCAGTCGCCCTGTAGAGGCCAGTGCGATGGAGGAGGTCCTGCGCGATTGTTCGACAGTTGCCTGGAGTCGCGTGTGAAAAGTCCTACACTGCAAGTCGACCCGACGTTCGCGGCTGATCGCTTGCATGGAGCAAACTCGTTTAGCTGTGCGGTTTGCAGGTCATGTAGTATAACTACAAGAAAGCTACAGCCCGGCCCATCCTTCTATTGAGTCCTGTCCTTTGAATCTGTTGCAGCACATCGCCCAGTCCCGCCATCTCTTGCGTAAGTCAGAGCTCAAGGTAGCCGACCATGTGCTGCTTGATCCTGCGGCTGTCATGCACAGTTCCATGGCCGATCTGGCCCACAGCGTGGGCATCAGTGAGCCGACCATCGTGCGTTTTTGCCGCGCCATCGGCTGCACGGGTTTTCAGGACCTCAAGCTCAAGCTCGCGCAAAGCCTCGCAGCCGGTGCCAGCTTCGGGCAGTTCGCGATTCACGAGGACGACTCGGTTGCGGACTACAGCCTGAAAATCTTCGACACCACGCTGCACACGCTCATGGAAGTGCGCGAAAAGCTCGACCCACACGCCCTGCAAGCGGCGGTGACGGTCATGGCCGCCGCCCATCGCGTCGAGTTCTATGGCTTTGGTGCATCTGGCGCCGTCGCGGCGGACGCCCAGCACAAATTCTTCCGACTGCTGCTAACGGCAGCGTCCTACTCCGACCCGCACATGCAGGCGATGTCGGCCGTCACCCTCAAGCCAACGGATGTTGCCGTGTGCATCTCGCAATCCGGGCGCTCGAAGGATCTGTTGATCACCGCCAACCTTGTGCGCGAGAGCGGTGCCAACCTGATTACCCTGTGCCCAAGCCAGACACCGCTGGCCGAGCTGTCGACCGTCAACCTGGCGATCGACGTGCACGAAGACACCGAGATCTACACCCCGCTGACTTCGCGTATCGCGCATCTGGTGGTGATCGACGTGCTCGCCATGGGCGTTGCAATGGCCCGGGGCCCGAGCCTGGTCAATCACCTCAAGAGCGTGAAGCGCAGCTTGCGCAGCCTGCGTTTGTCGCCCAAGTCGATCAAATCGGCTGAAGACTGACGCGCGAAACCCCAGACAGATGCAAGATCTGCCTGGGGCCTGAAACGGGTGGCTGACTCAGACTACAGTGTCGATCTGAGTGATATGGGCCACCATTTTGTTGTCGTGGATGATGTAGATCCACGGGGTGTCCTGATAGCCAGGCAGGGTCAGCGAAACCGAGCTTTCGGTCAGTGCCGTCAGGCCGATGCCTTTTTCTTCCAGCACCAGATCCAGATTCAACGCGTTGGATCGGTCCTGGCGGCGCGAGACTTTCAAAGATGCTTCGACGGCGCTGTTCGCGACGGTCACGTCGCCGGAGACGACCAGAGTAGGGCCGTCGGTCGAAGGCATTTGATTTTTGTGGGCTTTCCAGTTCTTGCTGTCGATAAGGTTCATTGTGTAACTCCATTTAGAGGCTGATTTGCGTCCTGCGCTTTCAGTATCTTCAGGAGGTCACCTGTGAACGGTATAGATATGTATATCGTTCGCTCGCAGCTGTTACCGCGCATTGCCAGATCCTTCATCAAGATGTCATTCAGACGCCACCAGATCGTCACGCCCGGCGGCCACTCTGTACTCCCGCACACGCAATGGGAGACAGGATATGCCTCGGCACTACGATGACTCGCAGCAGCAAAGCACCAGCGCCAAGACCCGCCGCCAACAGGAAGACCAGCGCCGCATGGCGTTTCGGCGTGCAATCGAAACCCGGTTTGAAGACCGCCGCCTGAGCCTCGAATACGACGACTATCTGCAAGCCGGCGCATCGTTCTGGCAAAGCGTCAGCGCTTCGGAAGGTGCCCGTCAAAGCGTGTGACCAGTTCGCTGATCTGCGCCCGCTCGGTGCGAATGAACGCAAGGAATGCGTGAGCGACCGGCGACAGACGTTTCTCGCGCGCCTGTACGACGCACCAGCTTCGATACAGCGGCAACTCGGCCACCGGCAGCTCTTTCAGCGTGCCGGTGGCCAGTTCCAGGCTCAGGGCGTGCCGCGTCAGCAATGCCACGCCAAGTCCTGCCACCACGCACTCGCGCTGCGCTTCGGCGGATGACACTTCCAGCGAGTGCTCGAAGTGAATGCGCTTCTCCTTGAAATACTCCTCGCACGCCTTGCGCGTCCCCGAGCCCTGTTCGCGAACCACCAGCGTGTGGCCTTCAAGGTCTTTCAACGAAGGATTGGGCAGGTGCGCGAGCGGGTGGTCAGGCCTCGCCACCGCGACGATGGGGTTGTTGAGGAACGGCAGAAACTCCAGGCCCATATCCTGAGGGACCATCGACATCACCACCAGATCGTCGCGGTTGTCCGACAGTCGGCGGATGA
>CAURWS010000518.1:0-3844 GCA_963528485.1 uncultured Pseudomonas sp.
TGCGTACGGTCATAAGGCTGGACCTGTGTGAATTTGCTGATAAGGCCGACGTCGGGGTCGTCGCCTTTGTAGAGAACATGGGCGTTGGCGGGCAGGGTGGTCGGCCCGTAGATTTCATGGCTGGAGGCGCCGATGCGCATCAGCGTCGGGTCGGCTGCAAACGCGACCAGCGCCTCGATTTCGGCAGGGCTCGCGCCGCCGATGCGCCAGGATTGCTCCAGCACCCCGGAACACACCTGGCCCCGCGAATTGGTGCCGTGAGCAATGTCGTAATTACGCCGCGAGGCGAGGAAATCGGGGAAGCAATCCAGCGCGGCCTTCTCGTAACTCATGGCCTGGGTCACGGAGCGGCGCACATCGTCTTCAAGGTCGAGCTTGAGCAATTCGTCATAGTCGCCACGCACCAGCCACAGCTGAGAGCCGCCGTAGACCGTTTCACCGCTGTTGTCTTCGGTGAGGCGCTGGGTGCCGTGATAGCTCACGGTGATGCCCGCCACCTGAATCTGGCCGACGCTGTAGGTGATGACGTCTTTCAGATCTTCCTCCAGCACCAGCCCCCATTCTTCGACTTCGCTCATGTCCTGGGCGTCGATGGCCTTTTGCAGTTCGGCCTCGGAGTTGACCACCACTTGCCCGCGCCCGGCGGTGGCCAGCACCGGCTTGACCCGCACCGGGCCTGCCTTGAGCAACTGGCGGCCAGCGCGCTGGGCGTCGGCTTCGTTGAAGACGCTGAAGCCTGTGAGCACCGCACCTGCGGCATCCTCGAAGAACCGCTCGGACCAGCCGTCGGGCCGCGCGGTGGCGTCTTGCAACAGCGGATGGGAGATGGCTTTGGTGGCCATGAAGGGGTAGTCGATCAAGCCGCCAAAGAAGTCGTCGACGCTGCGAATGTTCAGCGCCTCGCCTGCCTGTTTTCCGATCAGGGTGTCGGACGGGATGTAGTAGAGGTCATGACCTTTGTGCAATGCCGGGTCATAAGCCCCCACGAATGTCGCACCCAACAGTTTGGCGATGCGCTCCGCCAAGGCCTGCTGCACCACGGTTTCATGGGTCGCGAGACGCTTGTGGGTGGCCAGCAGAACGACTTCAGACTTTGCAGTGCTGCGTGATCCGCTCATGGGCGAACTCCCTGTTGGGGCCGAGGTATGTCCATCTCTACCGTCTGATTCATTCCTCTAAGAATGAGCGCCACGCCGTGTAGTTCATCGCCCCCTGATCAATGGTCAGCCAGCTGGCCCGGGATTTTCTCGACGTCATCCGCTGCACATTTCGGAAACGGCTGGGTGTGATCAGCGTCTTCACGATCACCCATGGCTTTATATTTCTTGCGCAGGGCCCTCAGTTCTTTCTGGTCGAGGTTGTCCAGGCTCAACACCGCATTCTGGGCGTCTTTGGTCACGCGCAGCAGTTCGTCGATCTTGATGTGCAGTTCGTCTGTGTCGCGGTTCTGGGTGTTCTGCACGAGAAACACCATCAGAAACGTAATGATCGTGGTCGAGGTGTTGATGATCAGTTGCCAGGTGTCGTTGTAATGGAAGAACGGCCCGGTCACGGCCCACGCGCAGATCAACAGAACGGCGAGGACAAAGGTTTTCGGGTTGCCGGTCCATTTCGACAGCGCCTGGGCGAACTTGGAGAATTTCATTGCCGATGTCCTTAGCTATCGAGGAGGAGATAAGCAACGGACCGCCGGTCGGCTTTGAAATTTCTTTTTACAAAATTAATTCAGGCGGACGGTGAGTCAGGTCCAGCCGAACAGCGCGCAGGCGTTTTCGCTGCTGACGCGGGCCAGGGTTTCGGCGGGGATGTTCATGAGCTCGGCCAGCGCCGCGCAGATGTCCGGCAGGTGTTCGGGACTGTTGCGCTGACCGGGGTACATCGCCGGGGCCATGTCCGGGGCGTCGGTTTCCAGCACCACGCTGTCCGGCGGCAGGTCGGCGATCACCCGGTGCATGCGCAGCGCCTGCGGCCAGGTCGCGGCGCCGCCCAGGCCGAGTTTGAAACCCAGCTTGATGTATTCCCTGGCTTCTTCCCGACTGCCAGCAAACGCGTGGATGATGCCGCTGCGTTTTAGCTTAAAGCGCTTGAGCGTGGCGATGGTGTCGGCGTGGCTGCGGCGCACGTGGAGCAGGGCGGGCAAGTTGAAGTCGGCGGCCATCTGCAACTGGCTGTCGAACAGCGCTTTCTGCTGATCCCGATCAAGGGTTTCGACGTAGTAATCCAGGCCGATTTCGCCCACGGCGCAAAGCTTGGGGTGCCCCGCGAGCTCAGCGAGGCGGTCGCGCAAATCCTCAAGATGCTCGGGGCGATGCTCGTCGAGGTAGATCGGGTGCAGCCCCAACGCGGCGTAGACCGAAGGCTCGCTCAAGGCCAGATCCCACACCCGTTGCAGATTGCGCTGATAGACCCCCAGCACGACCATGCGCTCGACCCCCTGCTGCTGGCAGTGGGCGAGCACGACCTGACGATCGGCATCGAAATCGTCGAAATCCAGGTGCGTATGGGTGTCGATCAGCCTCACCGGTCAAGCCCCGTGGATGCGCTGTTTGAACGTTCGGACGATGGCGTGCACGCCGGGTTCATACTGGTCTTGCTCGACGGCCGACAGCGCCAGGGCCAGGGCTTTTTCAGCGATCAGGTGATGCTGTTGGGCCATGGCGTTGACCGGCAGGGGCAAGAAGTCGAGCAGTTGCGTATCGCCGAAGGTGCCCAAGTGCAGTTGGTCAGGGTTCAGGCGACGTTCGTGCAGCAGGTCGAACACACCTTGCAACAAAACGTACGACGTCGTGATCAGCGCATCCGGGAAGTAACCCAGACGGTCGAGCATCTGCCCGGCAATCTGCAGGCCGCAATCGCGACTGAACGACTCGCCGTGCTCGATGATCACCGAGCCCTTGAAATCACCCAGCGCATCTTCAAAACCGCTGGCCCGCGCCTGACTGACGCTCAGTTCAGGGCGGGCGCCGATCAGCGCGATGTGGCGGGGCTTGATCTCCAGCAGGCTGCGGGTCAATTGCTGGCTGGCGTCGTGGTCGTCGCTGACCACCGAGCAGAAATATTCGGCATCCATTTCGCGGTCGATGGCGATCACCGGTGTGCCACGCTTTTGCAATTCGCGGTAGCTGTCGTCGCTGGCGGGCAGGCAGCTGGCCACGAACAGAGCGTCGCAGCGGCGGGCGCGAAACAGCTGCAACAACTGCAATTCGCTGATGGGATCATCGTCGGAACTGGCGATCAGCAGCTGGTAACCCCGGGCGCGGGCGCCTTGTTCCAGCTGTTTGGCGATGCGGGCGTAACTGGGGTTTTCCAGGTCCGGGAGGATGAAGCCCAAGGTGCGGGTGTGCCGACTGCGCAGGCCGGCGGCCTGGGGGTTGGGCCTGAAATCATGAGCCTCGACCACCGCACGCACACGCTCGACCGTCGCATTGCTGATGCGCTGCTGTTCGGCCTTGCCGTTGATCACGTAGCTTGCCGTGGTGACGGACACACCGGCCAGACGCGCAATATCACTGAGTTTCAAGCGGACCTTCCTTTTATTCTTTGCATGGACGCAATGCCGTCGGGATTTTCACCGATTCACGGCCATCATTACAGCAGACGATGGTCGTTCAGGTTTTTCAGGACGCTTCCTGCGCCTTTCGACCCGTTGAGCTTCAAACGAACGAGAATATCGAGTAACGTGCCCGCCATTCTAGATGAAACGATTCAGCAAGGCTGTTTATTGCCGTAATCGCGTCAAAACGTAGGTCTGACACCTTACGTGCGACCATGAAGTCATCGGCCATCATTGGTCGGTCTTAAAACAAGAATCTCAGGAGAAAGCGATGCTCGAGCTGACCGTTGA
>CAURWS010000519.1:0-3839 GCA_963528485.1 uncultured Pseudomonas sp.
GACGCCGCAGAACGCGACTTGGGTGCAGGCCGAACGCAGGCGATGTGGAGTGGGCCGAGCGGCAGGGATGCCGCGAGAGCCGCCCCCCGCCATGGATGGCGGATGGCGGCGGGCCCACGGAGCGTCGCCGGAGTGAGGGAACCCGACGAAGGAGGGCCAAACCAGGAGCAGGGCCTTTTTGGTTACTTTTGTGGCTCTTGACAAAAGTGACCCGCCGTAAGGGCGGAACCGTCAGCAGCCGTTATCGAAACAGTGGATAAGCACGCCAAACCCAGTAACGACTCAATAAACATCCCGCCGATACCGCCCCTGCTCGATCAACGCCTCAACGCGCTGAGCACCCAGCACCTCAACCAGCACCGCATCCACGCCGGTCGCCATGCCTTCAAGACTCCCGCAGATATAGATCGCAGCGCCCTCCTCCACCCACAGCCGCAACTCATCCGCCGCCTCGCGCAGGCGATCCTGAACATACACCTTCTGCGCCTGATCGCGAGAAAACGCCAGGTCCAGCCGCGCCAGATCACCCGACGCCAGCCAGCCCTGAAGCTCATCGCCACAGTGGAAATCGTGAGCCAGATTACGCTCGCCAAACAGCAGCCAGTTGCGCGGCTCACCCTGCGCGATCCGCGCCTTGAGCAAGCTGCGCAGCCCCGCCAGCCCCGTGCCGTTGCCGATCATAATCATCGGCGCAGGCTCGCTCGGCAGATGGAAACTGCTGTTGCGCCGAATACGCAGGCTGATCCCGTCACCCACCGCAGCGTGCTCGGTCAGCCAGCCGGAACCCAGGCCGAGGCTGCCATCCGGGTGCAGCTCTTGACGCACGATCAGTTGCAGCGAGCCGTCTTCAGGCATCGACGCAATCGAATACTCACGCATGGCCAAGGGCACCAGCGCATCGACCAATGCTTGCGCATGCAGCCCCACCAGATGGCTGCGGTTGGCAGGCAGCTGGCGGCTGCTCAGGGCCTGAGCGAGGCTTTCGTGGAGGCCGTCGACGGTCACTTGGGCGTCAGCGGCGATGCCCAGCCCGGCGAGGAATTGCTCCACGGCAAATGATGCGTTGCGAGGCAGCATTTCGATCAGATCACCGGCTTCCCAGCGCGTATCGGATTCAGAAATCAGACCAAGCAAAAACACCTTCGAACCAACGCTGTTCGGATTCAGCCAGTCGCGCTGGGCCAAGACCCAATTCTCATACTCCGACGCTTTCCAGGGGCTGGCCGGGGTCGAGCCGGTCAGTTTGCCCAGTTGCTGCTGCCAGTGTTGCAGCGCAGCGCTGTCGCCGCTGTCGACTTCAACCGGGGCGAACAGCGTGCTGCCGCCACGCTCGGTGAGCCAGCCGTGCAGGCGCTGGGCGAAGCCGCAGAAGTGTTGATAGTGGCGATCTCCCAGGCCCAGCACGGCGTAGTTGAGGTTTTCCAGAGACAGCGGGCGGCCCAGCAATTTGCGCTCGAAGCCGCGGGCGCTGTCCGGTGCCTCGCCATCGCCAAAGGTGCTGACGACGAACAACGCATTGCGGCTCTGATTGAGGTCCTGCTCGGTCATGTCCGCCAGACGCTGCACTCGCACGGCCAGGCCTGCCGACTGCAATTGGCCAGCGGTCTGCCAGGCCAGTTGTTCGGCGAAGCCGCTCTGGCTGGCGAAGCCGATCAGCCACGCCGGGCCCTGGCTGCCGTCAGGGCTGGCGGTAGACACTGCGACTTCACCCCGGGCATTGCGAATCTCGCGCTTCTTGCGACGACGGTCCAGGTACAGCAACCATCCGGTGATGAAGAACAGCGGCATCAGCGCTGCCGCGACGGTGATGACGATGCGGCCGGTCATGCCCCAATAACTGCCGGTGTGCAGCGAATAATTACTGACCAGCAGCTGCGCGCCGTAGCCTTTCTCGGTGTAGCGGGAAACGGCTTTGAGCTTGCCGTTCGCAGGATCCAGGGTGATCTGATTCAGCGCGCGCGGGTGCGGCGAATTCTTGAGGATGTAATAGACCGTCGCCATCTGCCCCGGCGCTTGTGGCAGGCGCAGGTTGTAGCCTTTAAGGTCGGGGCCGGCGGTTTTATCGATGGTGTCCCAAATGGCGGCGTAGTCGAAAGCCACTTCCGGTTGCGGCGCGGCATCGCGAGGGCCGCCAGCGCCTGGACGCGGGCCTCCGCCCCCCCGGCGTTGTTCGCCTGCCACGGGAGGGTCGCCGATCAGTTTGTTCATGCCGTTATTGAACCAGTCGTAGGACCAGTTCAGGCCGGTGACGGCCAGCAGCAGGTAGACGATCAGTCACCAGGTGCCGAACACCGAGTGCAGGTCCCAGTTGAAACTGCTGCCCTTTTTCGCCCAGTCCAGGGTCAGCCAAACCCGCCAGTTAAGGGCTTGGCGAGGCCAGCGCAGGTACAGGCCGGAGAGACAGAAGAACACCAGAATCAGCGTGCACGCCGCCGTCACTTGCTTGCCATATTCACCCGCCGCCAGGAATCGGTGCAGGTTGAGCATGAAACCGAAGAAGTCCTGACCGACGGCATCGGGCTTGAACTCGCCGGTGTAGGGGTCGAAGTTGTGCATCTCGCCACGGCGCTCGCCCGGTGGCGGCTTGAACCAGACTTGCGCGGCCCGCTCGCCATCGACTTCGATGCGAAACATCGAGACGGTGTCGTTGCCCTGGGCTTCGAGTTTGCTGACCATTTCGGTCAACGACAGCTGGTGCTCGCGGGGCTGCACGAACAGCGCATCAGGGTTGAGCGCATCCATGATTTCGTCCTCGAACGAATACAGCGCGCCGGTGATGCCCATCAGAGCCAGCACCAGACCGGCTGTGATCCCGAAGAACCAGTGCACTTGAAACAGGACTTTCTTCAACACCCTCAATCACCTCGATAACCCGCTGCGACGCGCATTATGCCCACAAACGGAACGCATTCTCATGCGTGGCTGATTCTTTATTAGGTCTCAGGCTGGACACAAAAGCCCCACCCGCCAGCGGCAGGAGGGGATTGGCGATCCGCTTCTTTAATTAGAAGTGGAAAGCGGTGGTCAGCAAGGCGGTACGACCGGCTGCCTGGTTGGCGAAGTGTGCCGCGTAGGCTTTGTCGTAGTAGGTCTTGTCGGTCAGGTTCTGCACATTCAGTTGCAGGTCGATGTTCTTGGTCAGCTTGTACGACGCCATGGCGTCGTAACGGGTGTAGGACGGCACGTACACGGTGTTGGCCGTGTCACCCCAGACTTCGCCGACGTAGAACGCGCCACCGCCAACGGTCAGCTTCGGCGTCACGTCATACGTGGTCCACAGGCTGGCGCTGTGTTTGGCGGTGTTGGGCATTTCGTTGCCATCTTGCGAGGCAGCGCCCGCCGTCACGGCACCGTTACGACCGACCAGACCGGAGCTGACCAGTTCGCTGTCCAGGTAGCTGTAGCCGGCGAACACTTGCCACTGATCGGTGAGCTTACCGCTGGCCGACAGCTCGAAACCGTCGACACGGGACTTGCCGGCGTTCTGATAAGTGTTGGTGCTGACCAGTACGCGGGTGTTTTCTTTCTCGGTCCGGAACACCGCTGCGGTCAACGACAGGCGCTCGTTGAGGAAGTCCCACTTGGTGCCCACTTCGTAGTTCTTGGTGGTTTCCGGTTCCAGGTCGCTGGTCAGGACGCTGCCACTGGCGATCAGCCCGTTGCCGTCGGTTCCCTCGTTGAGCATGCCGCCGGGCGGGGTGGCCGACGTCGCGAACGAGGTATAGATGCTGCCGTTCTCGACCGGCTTGTAAACGACGCCCGCCTGCCAGTTCCAGAAGTTGCTGTTGTTCTTGCTGCGTGTGGTCGCGGCGGTGAGGCTGTCAGTCTTGGCCTTGGTG
>CAURWS010000520.1:0-3838 GCA_963528485.1 uncultured Pseudomonas sp.
CCTTGACCGAGAAACAGGTCCTGGCGCTGAGCTACGACGCATCGGCTCAGGTCATTCAGGTGGTCCTCCCTAAAGACGACTGCCAATTGCAGGAGAAGACCTTCACCGCCGCCCTGCAGAAGCTCGATGGTGCGCCGGATGTTGTCGCCGGGATCAGCGCAGGCGGTTCGGTGGCCTGGGACTGGCTGGCGAGTCAGAACAACGACAAGGCCCAGGCCATTTCGGTGAACTTCGTGCTCAATCAGCCGGTGTGCAAAGTGGCGCCGCCCAAGGCCGCCGCCCACGGAAAATGGACCGTGGCCTGGAACGACGGCCCGGACGACGAAACCGCCGTGTTCGTGCGCGATACGCCCAACGCGGAAACCAAGATCAGCGACTACGACATCAAGTACCCGCAGATTCTGAACACCGAAGTGCGTCATTTGCTGATTGCCGATGACGCCAACGGCGGCCTGAACATTCCTGTGGTGGAAGTGCCTTCGAGCCAGCCATCGGACACCGTCACCCTGTTCCTCTCCGGCGACGGCGGCTGGCGCGACCTGGACAAGGACGTGGCCGGCGACATGGCCAAGTCCGGCGGCTACCCGGTGGTCGGCATCGACACCCTGCGCTATTACTGGGAGCACAAATCCCCTGAGCAGACCGCCACCGACTTGAGCGAGCTGATGGCGCACTACCGTCAGAAATGGGGTGCCAAGCACTTCGTCCTCGCCGGTTATTCCTTCGGCGCCGACGTGCTGCCAGCGATCTACAACCGCCTGCCAGAAGAAGACAAAGCCCGCGTCGACGGCATCATCCTGCTGGCCTTCGCCCGCAGCGGCAGCTTCGAGATCGCCGTAGAGGGCTGGCTCGGCGCATCCGGCAAGGAAGCCGCCACCGGTCCGGAAATGGCCAAACTGCCCGCTGACAAGGTGTTCTGCGTGTATGGCGTGGAAGAAAAAGACGAAAGCGGCTGCACCGAAGCCACCGCCCCCGGCCAGAAGCAACAGCTGCAAGGCGGGCACCACTTCGACGAAGACTACCCCGCCCTGGCTAAACGCCTGATCGCGGTCATCGACAAGTGGAAAGGCAAGGAAGCGCCGGAGCCGGCCAGCAACGAGTAAATCGCGCCCATAAAAATCCCCGCACTCGTGAGACTGCGGGGATTTTTTATGCCTGCGAGCTTCTGCCCGGAGGGCGTGGGCGTGCAGCTTGCTGCGGACCGCGATCGGGCGATCTGGTGCGAAGCGCCAGTCAATTCGGTGGATACGGTGTCAGGTGTCTCGGTGCCGCGTGGTTTTACGACGACTGCGTCGCCGATCGCGAGCAAGCTGCGCTCCTACGGCCTTCGGCCAGAATCAAAAGCGCAGCGCTTGTTCGCGATTTACATCTCCACCTGCGTCCCCAACTCGATCACGCGGTTGTACGGCAGCTTGAAGAAGCGCAGGTTGCCGTTGGCGTTTTTCAGCATGAAGGCGAACAGCCCTTCTCGCCAGCGGGCCATGCCGGCCAGTTTGGTGGACACCACGGTTTCGCGGCTAAGGAAGTAGGTGGTACGCATGGGGCTGAAATCCAGATCCGGCAGATGACACAGTTTCAGCGCCGCCGGGACGTCCGGCTCGTCGATGAAACCGAAGTGCAGGATCACCCGGAAGAAGCCTTCGCCGTAGGACTCGACCTCGACACGTTGCGCCGACGGAACGCGCGGGGTGTCCTCGTAAACCACCGTCAGCAGCACCACCTGCTCGTGCAGCACCTGGTTGTGCAGCATGTTGTGCAGCAGCGCGTGGGGCACGGCGTCGGGGCGAGCGGTGAGGAACACGGCGGTGCCCTGTACGCGATGAGGCGGCTGCACGCGAATGCTGCTGATGAAGATCGGCAGCGGCAGCCCCCCCTCGTCGATGCGATCGACCAACAGCTGTTTGCCGCGCTTCCAGGTGGTCATCAGGATGAACAGCGCAATACCCGCCAGGAACGGGAACGCCCCGCCCTGCACCACTTTCGGCACGTTGGCGGCGAAGAACAGGCCGTCGACCAGCAGGCAGCCCACCAGGATCGGGATGGCGATGATGGGCGACCATTTCCAGGCCAGCAGCATCACCGACGCCACCAGAATGGTGGTGCAGAGCATGGTACCGGTCACTGCCACGCCATAGGCCGAAGCCAGCGCGCCGGAGGACTCGAAACCCAGCACCAGCAGGATCACGCCGACCATCAGCGCCCAGTTCACCGCACCGATGTAGATCTGGCCCTGGGCGTCACTGGAGGTGTGCTGGATGTACATGCGCGGGATGTAACCGAGCTGAATGGCTTGCAGCGTCATGGAGAACGCGCCGGAAATCACCGCTTGCGACGCAATAATGGTCGCCAGCGTGGACAGGCCGATCAACGGCAGCAGCGCCCAGCCCGGCGCCAAGAGGTAGAACGGGTTACGCACCGCTTCAGGGTTTTCGATCACCAGCGCGCCCTGGCCGAAGTAGTTGAGCACCAGCGCCGGCAGCACCAGGCCAAACCAAGCGCGGGAGATCGGCTTGCGACCGAAGTGGCCCATGTCGGCGTAAAGGGCTTCGGCACCGGTCAGCGCCAGCACCACGGCGCCCAGCACCGCCACGCCGATGCCGGGGTGATCGATGAAGAAGCGCACCGCCCACACCGGATTGACCGCGTGCAGCACTTCAGGCTGCTGGACGATGCCATGAATGCCCAGTACCCCCAGGGTGACGAACCACAGCACCATGATCGGGCCGAACATCACGCCGATCCGCGCGGTGCCGTGACGTTGAATCAGAAACAGCCCCACCAGCACGATCAGCGCGATCGGCACGACCCAATGATCCAGACCGTCGAACGCCAGCTCCATACCCTCGACCGCCGAGAGCACCGAGATCGCCGGGGTGATCATGCTGTCGCCGTAGAACAGCGCGGCGCCGAACAGACCGAAGACGATCATCGTCGCCTGCAGCTTGGGGTACTTGGAGGACGCCCGCCGGGCCAGCGCCGTGAGGGCCATGATGCCGCCCTCGCCGTCGTTGTCGGCCCGCAGCACCAGCGCCATGTATTTGAACGACACGACCCAGACCAGCGCCCAGAAAATCAGCGACAGAATCCCCAGCACCGAATCATGCCCGGCCTGCACGCCGTATCCGCCGACGAACACTTCTTTGATGGTGTACAGCGGGCTGGTACCGATATCGCCGTATGCGACACCCACCGCTCCTACCAGCAGACTCAGCGGCTTGACCGAAGAATGCCCGGCCTCTGCCTGACTCGTTGCGTGACCCATTTACCACTCCTGAAACCATGACTCGAGCACCGCGATACGCAGCTGTCAGATGGACCCGCCGCGTACCGGTAAATTCCGATGCACACGGGCAACAAAGGTCACCCGGTGCAACGCCGCGAAGCATAGCGCAGCACTCGTCGTAATTCTCGGTATAACGCTGGTCAATCGCTGCGCTCATCGCTAGAATTGCGCACTTTTTGATCAGAGGCGCTCCAAGCGCCCAGTCAATGCCCAGGCCACACGCCAGGGCGTACCTACGCCGAGGTTAGTCCATGTCCACCGTCCCCACGTCTGCCGCCCCCAAGGTCGGCTTTGTCAGCCTTGGTTGCCCGAAGGCTCTGGTCGATTCCGAACGCATCCTTACCCAGCTGCGCATGGAAGGCTATCAGGTCGTACCGACCTATGAAGACGCTGACGTGGTCGTGGTCAACACCTGCGGTTTCATCGACAGCGCCAAGGCCGAGTCGCTGGACACCATCGGTGAAGCCCTCGCTGAAAACGGCAAGGTGATCGTCACCGGCTGCATGGGCGTGGACGAAAGCGTCATTCGCAACGTGCACCCGAGCGTGCTGGCCG
>CAURWS010000521.1:0-3835 GCA_963528485.1 uncultured Pseudomonas sp.
CCGGCCTGGCGCTAGGCGGCGAGTACCGCAAGGAAAAACTGCATCAAGACTATGAGGCCTTCGTCGATGACATCAGCAGCCTTGGTCTGGATTCGGCAGGCAGCGTCTCGGGCGATCGTAGCGTCAAGGCCGAATACGCCGAGCTGAACGTTCCGGTGCTCGACAGCCTTGAACTGACCGCCGCGGTGCGTCACGACAAATACAGTGACTTCGGCAGCACCACCAACCCGAAATATTCGTTCCGCTTCCAGCCGTTCAAGGAACTGGTGATGCGCGGCGCGTACAGTGAAGGCTTCCGAGCGCCATCACTGTATGAGCTGTATGCACCCCAGAGCCTGAGTTACAGCCAAGGCTACTACGACGACCCGACACTCTGCGCGGGCGGCACCGTGCAACCAGGCGGTCAGGCAGGTCGCGACTGCAACCAGCAGTTCCTGAACCTGAGCGGTGGCAACGCCAATCTGTCGCCGGAAAAAGCCCGCAACGTCACGCTGGGCTTTGTCTATCAGCCGGTCAATAACCTGTCGTTGGGCCTGGATTTCTGGTGGATTCACATCTCCAACCAGATTCAATCGTTCCCGGAATCGACGGTGTTCAACGAGGCTGATCTTTACGGCGACCGCATCATTCGCAACGCTGACGGCTCCATCGCCAATATCGTGACCGGCAACTCGAACCTTGGGATCGTCAAGACCAGCGGTGTCGACGTCACGCTCGACTACCGCTTCCCGAACACGCCTTACGGCCAGTTTGGCATCGGTCTGACCGGGACCTATGTCGACCGTTACGACTTCCAGAACACCATCAATGGCCCTTACACCGACAAAGTCGGTGACTTTCAGGGCGATGGCGTCATCGCGCGCTGGAAACACGTATTGATCGGCACCTGGAATCTGGGCGACAGCCGCGCATCGCTGACCAACCGCTTCACCAGCGGTTACAACGACTACGACCGCAGCAGCAACGGCACGGTACCGTCGTACTCGCTGTGGGACCTGTCGGTAGGCCATACCTTCGATAAGGTACTGGACGTCGACGCGGGCGTCAGAAACCTGTTCGACCGCGATCCGCCCTTCACCAACCAGGCCTACAACTTTCAGTCCGGCTATGACCCCCGTTACGCCGACCCACTGGGCCGCACACTGTTCGCACGCGCCACGTACCACTTCTGAGCCTCACTCCCCGACGCGTTTTGCTCCGGCGCGTCGGGGTGCTTCTGCGAAATCGCGCCTCCGGCTTCAAGGTCTCGTCCACCTTCCCCGGCCGGGGGATTTTTTCCCGGCGCGGTGCTGAGTGCTTCACGTGCGTCGATCTGCAAACCAAGGATTGTCCGAACATGTGCGCTTCCCCTCTTTCGTTGCGACGGCTGCTGCCAGGCGTCGCCTTGCTGTACACCGTGGTGTTTTTCATCTCGCAGCTGTCGGGCGTGCCGATGGCCATCGCCGCCCCCTTGCACGCCTTGACCGTGTATGGCGAGGCGCCGAAATACCCGGCCGATTTCAAGCATTTCGATTACGTCGATCCCTACGCGCCCAAGGGCGGATCGCTCAGCCGCGCGTCCGAGGAGATCGGCCAGTACAACTACCTCACGCCCTATGTCGACCAGGGTATATCCGTGAGCCAGATCGACGCCTGGGTCTACGCGCCCCTGGCCTATCGCTCCCTGGACGAGCCCTACACCGTGTACGGACTGGTCGCAGAGAAACTCGAACGCGACCCGAACAACCTGTGGGTGCGCTTCTACCTCAACCCCAATGCGCGATTCGATGACGGCACGCCGATCACCGCCCAAGACGTGCGCTACACCTACCAGACCCTGATCACCCAGGGCAGCTTCAGCTACCGGCCGCTGTACGGCGACGTCAAGGACGTGGTGATCGAAGCACCCGGCCAGATTCGTTTCGATTTCAAAAACAACCTCAACCGCACCCTGGCGCTGGACCTTGCGAGCATGCGGGTGCTGCCCGAGCACTGGTGGAAGACGCGCGATTTCACCAAGGGCGGCGGTTTCGAGCCGCCGCTGGGCAGCGGGCCATATCGCGTGTCCCGCGTCGATGCCGGTCGCAGCGTCAGCTTCGAGCGGGTCAAGGACTGGTGGGCCAAGGATTTGCCGGTCAGCCGCGGGCTGTACAACTTTGACATCCTGACCGTGAATTTCTACGGGGATGTGGACGTCGCCCGGCAGTTGGTGCAGGCCGGCAGTTTCGATTACAACCGCGAGTTCTCATCGTCCGGTTACGTCGTTGGCTACACCGCGCCGACGCTTCAGGACGGTCGCCTGCAAAAGAACATCCTGGCCAGACAGCGCCCGGTCGCAGGCCAAGGCTTTGTCTTCAATCTCGACAAACCCGTGTTTCAGGACCGTCGCGTGCGCGAGGCGCTGGCAATGCTCTGGGACTTCGAATGGGTCAACGGCCAGATCATGCGAAACTTTTATGTGCGCGAAGAAAGCTACTTCCCCAAGAGCGAGATGGCCGCGCGGGAACTGCCCGATGCTCAGGAACTGAAGATTCTCGAACCCCTGCGCGGGAAGATTCCCGATGAAGTCTTTACCCAAGTCTGGCAAGCACCGAAGACTGACGGCAGTGGCTATATACGCGACAAGCAGCTCATGGCACTCAAGCTGCTGGCAGACGCCGGGTGGCACGCCAGGAACAACCGGCTGGTCAACGCTGCCGGAGAGCCGCTGACGTTCACCTTCCTGGATGGTCAGGGTGGCTTCGAGCGGCTGGTACTGCCCTACAAGCGCGTTCTGGCGCAGATCGGCATCACCCTGAATTTTCGCCGCGTGGATTCTGCGCAATACATGAACCGGCTCAACGCCCGCGACTACGACATGATCGTGGTCAGTCTGCCCAACAATGGCAACCCGATCCTCTCGCCGGGACGCGAACTGTACAACCTGTTCGGCTCGCAGAGCGCCCGGCAGGTCGGCAGTTCCAATGCCATGGTGCTGCGCGATCCGGCCGTGGATGCGCTCATCGACGGGCTGGTGGCCGCCAACAGTCGCAACGACATGCTGCATTACGCCCGCGCCCTGGATCGGGTGCTGCTGTGGGGTTTTTACATGATTCCCAATTACTACTCACAAGGCACGCCGGTGGTGTATGCCAACCGCTTTGGCAAACCTGCGGTGGAGCCGATTTTCGATGTCGGGCTGGAAAGCTGGTGGCAAGTCAGCGCCGTGCCCCTGACCAACGCGCAAATGGCCGCGCGCCAGGCGCCGCAGGTCAGCGTACAGTCCGGCGCGCTATCGAGCGCCAAGATGCAGGGCCGCTAATATGTTCGCTTACGCACTGCGGCGTCTGCTGCTGATCATCCCGACATTGCTGTGCATTCTGGTGGTCAATTTTCTCATCGTGCAGGCCGCGCCCGGCGGCCCTGTCGAACAGGCCATCGCCAGAGTTCAGGGCTTGAGCCCTGCTGCCGGGATTGGCGGGGGCGGCGGTGAAGTGGCCGCGTCCGGCAGTGTCAGCCGCAGCGCCCAGGGACTGGACCCGGAACTGGTCGCCGCGATCAAGCACCAATACGGTTTCGACAAGCCGATGCACGAGCGCCTGTGGCTGATGCTGACCCACTACGCGCACCTGGACTTCGGCAACAGCTTCTTTCGCGGCGCGACGGTCACGGGGCTGATCGCCCAGAAACTGCCCGTGACCCTGTCGCTTGGGCTGTGGGCGACGCTGATCACCTACCTGATTTCAATTCCGCTGGGCATTCGCAAGGCCGTCCACCATGGCAGCCGCTTCGACGTCTGGAGCAGCACGCTGATCATCGTGGGTTACGCGGAGACCTCGTATCTGTTAGCGATTATGTTTATAATGGTGTTCGCCGT
>CAURWS010000522.1:0-3835 GCA_963528485.1 uncultured Pseudomonas sp.
GGCTTAGACGCCGCGCGCCCTGGCTTTTGATTCTGCCCGGAGGGCGTAGGAGCAATTGCGGTGTCGCGCAAGACAGCGATCCACAGTCACTCATGCCGGGAAAATGAGGGTGAAGCAGATCCGCCCCGGTGTCGGCTGACTCACCGCCACCTCACCCCCATGCAGCTGCATGATCGCCGCGACAATCGCCAGCCCCAGCCCATTGGAATCGGAACTCTGGTGGCGTGAGGCGTCGGCGCGGTAGAAGCGGTCGAACAGCTTGCCCAAGGCCGATTCGCTCAGGACCGGCCCCTGATTTTCCACTTCAACCCGGCATTCGGCCCCGCTGCGAACCACGCGGATATCAATCTCGCTGCCTTCATCGGCATAGCGAATGGCGTTGGCCACCAGATTGCTCAAGGCCCTGCGCAGCAGCAACGGATCGGCGTCGAGCTGGCCGTCGCCTGAGGCGTTGAAGCTCATCTGCCGTTCTTCGGCCAAGCCTTCGAAATACCCTGTGACCCGCTGCAGTTCATCGTCAAGGTCCAGCGACTGACGATTCAGCGCCGCCTGGGCGTCATCAGCGCGGGCGAGGAACAGAATGCTCTCGACCATGCGCGAAATCCGCTCCAGTTCTTCCAGGTTCGAGGCCAGCAGCGCCTGGTATTCATCGGCTGTGCGCGGCTGTCTGAGGGCAACCTGGCAATGGCCCATCAAGGAGCCCACCGGTGTGCGGATTTCATGGGCCAGGTCTGCGGAAAACTGCGTCAGGCGCTGATAACCGTCGGCCAGCCGGTCGAGCATCGCGTTGTAGGCGTCGCTCAGTTGCTGCAATTCCACCGGGGTGTCGCGGCTGTCCATGCGGCTGTCCAGGCGCGCCGGGGTAATGGCCGTGGCGTGATCGGCCATTCGGCGCAGCGGGCGCAGCCCGCGACGCAGCAGTAGGTACCCAAGCCCTGCGGTCAGCAGGAACGCCAGCGCCACGGAAAACAGGATGCGGTTGCGGAAGTTCGCCAGGGTGGCCATTTCCTTCACAGCCAGGTGCGCGGCGGTCAGGTGCACGACCCTGCCGCCGGAAATGGCCGCCACCGTTGCTGCGCGCATCGGCACGTCACCGCTGACCATGCCGCTGCGCATGTCGGCGACGCTGAGCGGCTGGCCTGCTCCGGCCACCGGCATTTCGGGCAACGTCGCGTGCAGCGGGTTGACCATGATCACCGGCGCCTTGCCCGGCTCGCCGATGATGAAAATGTCGTCCTCGCTGTCGAGCATGTTCTCGAACAGCTGCGGGCTGCTTTGCAGGGTGTTAAGGGTCAGGTCGTATTGCAGCAGCTTGCGAAAGTGATCGAGCCGCGCCAGCACCGCGTGATCGCTGCGGGTCATCACCGAGGCTTTCATGGTCTCGTACAGGTACATCCCGGCGCTGGCCACGGCGAGCATGGCCACCACGGCAAACGCCAGGGTCGAGCGCAGGGTCAGAGAGGGCTGGCGTCGGGCTCGCATGGCCGCACCTCGCAGACATAACCGATGCCGCGCACGGTGTGGATGAGCTTGACCGGGTAGGGCAGGTCGACCTTGCTGCGCAGGCGCTTGATTGCCACGTCGACCACGTTGGTGTCGCTGTCGAAGTTCATGTCCCAGACCTCCGAGGCGATCTGCGCCCGGGACAGCACGTCGCCCTCGCGACGCAGGAACAGGTGCAGCAGGGCGAATTCCTTGTTGGTCAGGGTGATCACCTGTTGCTGGCGCGTGACCCGGCGGCGCAGCAGGTCCAGCTCAAGGTCGGCCAGGTGAAAATGATCGGCCTCACGGACCACGCCACGGCGCAGAATGGTGCGGATGCGCAGCAGCAGTTCGGTGAAGGAAAACGGCTTGACCAGGTAATCGTCGGCGCCCAGCTCCAGACCACGAATGCGGTCCTGCAACTGATCGCGAGCGGTGAGAAACAGCACCGGCACGTCCTGTTTGGCGCGCAGGATTTCGATGATCTGCCAGCCATCGATGCCCGGCAGCATCACGTCCAGCACCAACAGGTCGTAACGCTGCTCCAGCGCCATGTGCAGACCGTCGGCGCCGTGCTGGGTCCAGTCGACCTTGTAGCCCGATTCGCTGAGGCCCTTCTTCAGGTACTCGCCGGTTTTGGTGTCGTCTTCGATAAGCAGGATGTGCATCGTGTGCGGGGCTCGCTTCACATCGCGGGGCGTGGCCGGACGTGCATCAGATAAAGGCCGAGACGGCTGGATGCCGCGTCGTGTGCGGAGTTTAACCAACTGACGGCGCGCGGTCGGTTACATTTTTGTCATTGATTCGGGAGTGGGCAAGCTGCGTGTACGAATGACAAAAATGTCATCGCCCGGTCATTGTGCGGGACCGGTTGCGGGGGGAGGATGGCGGTCATCCAACGCGTCATGTGCTTCATCAACCTGCCCTCAAGGATCGTCACAATGAAAATGAAGACTGCACTGTCTGCCACCTTCGGCCTGCTTGCGCTCAGCGCTGCCGTGATGGCCTCGGCCGCCGACATGCCGGTGGTCAAGCCGCTGCGTGGCACGGTCGACAGCGTCGACAACAACACCTTGCACTTCACCACGCGTGCCGGCGCCCATCAGAGCATCGGCCTGACCGACAAGACCGGCGTGCGTCTGGTGTCCAAGACTGACGTCGGTTCGATCAAGTCCGACAGCTTCATCGGCTCGGCGGCCACGCCACAGGCCGACGGCACCCTCAAGGCGCTGGAAGTGACCGTGTTCGAAGCGAGCCTCAAGGGCAGCGGTGAAGGCCACTACGGCTGGGAGAACGCGGACGGCAGCACCGGCACCATGACCAATGGCACCGTGGGCAAGCTGACCAACGCCAACGGCCGCACCCTGAGCGTGAGCTATAAAGGTGGCGAGAAACAGCTGGTGGTGCCGGACGACGTGCCGATTGCCTATGTTCAGGCCGGCAAGGTCGACGAGCTGGTCAAAGGCGCCAAGGTTGTGGTGTTTCCGGCTGAAGATGGCAAGACCGCGCGCGGTGTAGCGGTGGGCAAGGATGGCTTCCAGCCGCCGATGTAAGCCGGTCGCGGTGTGCCTGTCGCACCGCGTTGCCCCATTCGTGAGCAGGCTCACTCTCACAGGTCATGCGTTATGCCTGTGGGAGTGAACTTGCTCACGACGACTGAATGAAAGACACCCCTACACTTCAGGTTCTGAATGCAGTCTTGAGTCCCCCGTGACGAGCCTCACACCATGAAAAAAACCAGAATCCACCCCTGGCCCATCCGCCTCACGCACTGGATCAACGCCTTTGGCATGGTCTGCATGTTCATGAGCGGTTGGGGCATTTACAACGCGTCGCCCCTGTTCCGCTTCTCCTTCCCCCGGGACTTCACCCTCGGCGGCTGGCTCGGCGGAGCGCTGGCCTGGCACTTTGCGGTGATGTGGCTGTTGGTTATCAACGGCCTGATCTACGTGCTCTACGGGCTGTTCAGCAAACACTTCAAACGCGACTTTCTGCCGGTCACGCCCAACGCCGTGAAGCGCGATCTGCTCGATGCCCTGCGCTTTCGCCTCAAGCACGAGAAGGGCGTGTACAACGCCGTGCAGCGCTTGATGTATTGGCTGGTGCTGGCGGCGGGGGTGTTGATCGTGGTCTCGGGGCTGGCGATCTGGAAGCCCATTCAACTGCAGGAACTGACCGCGCTGTTCGGCGGTTATGACTTCGCCCGCTTCGTGCACTTTGCCGCCATGGCGGCCATCGGCGCGTTTGTCGTGGTCCACCTGGCGCTGGTGTTACTGGTACCGAAAACCCTGTTGCCGATGATCACCGGCGGCACGCGTGTGATTGAAAGCAGGAAGGTCGAGCATGATTGAAC
>CAURWS010000523.1:0-3821 GCA_963528485.1 uncultured Pseudomonas sp.
AAAGACTCACCACTCTGGGTGATCGGCTGGCCACGCATGCACCCGGTGCATACGACGACTCCTCCGACCAAAGTCCAGGCCGCTGACCAGTGAATCATGCGTTGATTGCTGTCCATGCTGTCGCATCCTTTGCGTCAATGATCAGCCTCAGGCGGAGTCTGTCAGCCGGTTCTGTATACGCTCAAACAGATGAACTCATTCGGGGGGATGACTGGATGAACTGGGGGCTGGTGAAGGCGTCGATCACTCGGCTCTTAGGTTCGGGGGCGTGGCCCAATCCTGGAACTGGCACGTGAATTCAAATAGCTGCCTTCGGCGCGACAAGTGTCATTCAGTTGCATGAACATCGTCGCGAGAAAATTAGGCGTATGGAAATATTGATATTTCGGGTGCGTGCTTACTGAAAAAAATTTAGCGAGCGAGCGATAAAGGACTTCTCATGGGCCATTTTGTGCAGGCTCTGAGCCTTTGCGATTGCAGACTCCGGAGCCAGAATCATCTTCGGCCCAACAACCGGAGGTGTAGCAGATAAGCAGTCGCATGAATATCCTCAACGAATCCTCATGTAAGCCTTTGCCAGGAAATACGCATGTGAGCCAAAAAATACGGTTAATCATCCAGAGCGGCACTCGCCAAAGCCCTCAGGCAGACGAGCTGGAGCCTCCTCATTCAATTGCGTTAATGTTTAAAATCACCGCGATCTCGTTGAAAGCCTACCAACTAGATGGTAGTCTTGTTGTGTGTTCTGAATTTTCTAACCACAAATGCAGCGAGAATCCCATGCAAGATTGGAAGCAAACCCGCAAAGACATCAACACCCGTTTGGTAGAGCTGAACGGCCTTTCCCCTGAAACTATGAAGGGCATGGCTGCTCTCGGTGCTGCCGGCAGCAAGACTAATCACCTGGATGCGAAAACTCGCGAACTGATCTCCCTCGCGGTAGCCGTGACAACACGATGCGATGGCTGTATTGCATTCCATGCAGCGGAAGCCAAAAAGCTCGGTGTTACCAGCGAAGAAGTGGCCGAAGCACTGGGCGTAGCCATTAACATGAACGCCGGTGCCGCTCTGGTCTACAGCACCCATGTACTTGACGCTTTCGATAAGTCCTAAGCATTACGCCGACTTTCTCCTTAGACAATTTCGAGAGCAATCATGAATAAGCTGTTCACCCCTTACGATTTGGCCGGTATCCCGCTAAAAAACCGCGTTGTCATGGCACCCATGACCCGCACCCGAACGTTGAACAACATTCCAAATGAATCGAACGCGCTGTATTACGCGCAACGCGCTTCTGCTGGCTTGCTGATCACCGAAGGCCTGCCCATCTCCGATGAGGCTCGTGGCTATCTGTACACCCCTGGTATCTACGAGGATGTGCATCTGCCTGGTTGGCGCAATGTGACTGACGCGGTGCACGCCAAAGGCGGGAAGATTTTTGCACAGCTATGGCACGTTGGCCGCATGTCCCACGTGTCTGTGCATGGCATGGCGCCCGTATCTTCGGGCACGGTGCCTGCGGTGGATACCACGGTGTATGCCTGGATCGAACCTGGCAAATCGGGCCCTGTTCAACCTAGCGCGCCACGCGCCCTAGAAACCGAAGAAGTAAAACGCGTCATCGCGGACTTTGTTAAGTCTGCGCGTATGGCGATGGATGCCGGTTTTGACGGTATCGAAATCATGGCAGCCAACGGCTTCCTGTTCGACCAATTCCTGAGCAGCGCCTTGAACACTCGTACTGATCAGTACGGTGGCTCCATTGCGAACCGTCAGCGCTTCCTCCTGGAAACGATTGACGCGATTGCAGCTGAAATCGGTGGATCGAAAATTGGCGTGCGTTTCTCCCCGTTCGGTCGACTGTACGACTTCGGTGTGTACGAAGGCGAAGAAGAAACCTGGATGAGCATGGCGGCTGCCCTCAACGAACGAGAGCTGGCATTTGTTCACCTGAACTACCAGCCGACCATCCTGGCCGCGCAAACACCACCAGGTTTCGGCGCTGCGTTCCGTGAAGCTTACAAAGGCACCCTGATGGCTGCTGGCGGCTTCACCAAAGAGATCGCAGAGTCTGAGCTGGCCAAAGGCGAACTCGATCTGATCGCTTTCGGCACTGCCTACATCGCCAACCCGGATCTGGTAGAGCGCATGCAGAACGATTGGCCGCTGGCCGAGGGTGATCGCGCGACCTACTACGGGGTTAGCGATTCGATTGATAAGGGTTACACCGACTACCCGGAATACTCAGCTGCGAAAGCCTGATACCCCCGTTCAAGACCTTAGGAGAACACCATGCCACTCGTGACTATCAAAGGCATCGAAGGCGTTTTTACCGACGAGCAAAAAGCAGAGGTCATTCGCAAGGTAACCGACGCTATGGTGTCGGTGGAAGGCGAAAACATGCGTGCCCTGACCTGGGTCATTTTCGAAGAGGTTAAGAGCGGAGACTGGGGCATCGCTGGCAACCCCGTGACTGCACAGGATGTTTTGAAGCTGCAAGCAGGTCAATAAGGCTTCATCGCTTAACTACTAGCTCCCTGATTGCTGAGTGCATCTACGCTCAACGGTCAGGGGGCTTTTTCCGTTCTAGAAGAACGCCCAGTTTGTGGGGGATCACGCCGTGATTCTGATCATTTACGCCCATCCTTACCCTGAGAAATCCAACGTAAACGAGCTGATGCTCAGGTTCGCAGCAACTAATCCTAATGTTGTAATCCGCTCCCTGTACGACCTTTACCCCGATTTCAATATCGACGTTGAAGCCGAGCAAAAGGCCGTGGAGCAAGCAGACCTGTTGGTTCTCCAACACCCTCTATATTGGTATAGCTACCCGCCACTTTTGAAGCTGTGGATCGATAAGGTCTTCACGCAGGGCTGGGCCTACGGTGCGGGCGCTACTGCTTTGAAAAACAAGAATCTGCTGTGGGCCGTAACCACGGGCGGAGAGCATGATCATTTTGAAGGCGGCGACCACCCAGGCCTCTCGGTGTTATCCCAACCCCTTCAGGCGACTGCGAATTACTGCGCGATGAACTGGTTGAGTCCTGTAGCAATTCATGGCGCATACAGAGCAGATCAAACTGCACTACTCAAGCAAATTCGTCGCTACGGCGAGCGCCTAGCCTCATGGAAGGAAGACTGAATGGAAACCCACAGCCTCATTGAAATGCTCATCTACCTGGGCTCGGCTGCTTTGATAGTCCCGATTGCCGTCCGGTTGGGATTGGGGCCTGTTCTGGGCTACCTGATAGCCGGCTGCGTGATCGGCCCCTGGGGCTTGAAGCTCGTGACTGACGTCGAGTCCATCCTGCACTTCGCCGAAATTGGCGTGGTCTTGATGCTGTTCATCATTGGTTTAGAACTCGACCCCAAGCGTCTTTGGGCCATGCGCCGTATGGTCTTCGGCGGCGGCGCGTTACAGATGCTGGCGTGCGGTATTGCCATCGCAATATTTTGCGTAGCCCTAGGCTTGAACTGGACGGCTGCATTGTTGGTCGGCCTGACGTTGAGCCTGTCGTCGACTGCTATCGCCATGCAGGCCATGAGCGAGCGAAACATGAATTCCACCGCTGTAGGTCGCAGCAGCTTTGCGGTGTTGTTATTCCAGGACATCGCAGCGATTCCCTTGGTGGCAATGATTCCACTGCTGGCCGCTGATGGTGGTACGCCCTCAGGGGCAGCGCTGGCCCTGTCTATCGCCAAAATCGTCGGTGCAATTGTCGCAGTGGTTCTCTTGGGTCAGTACGTCTCTCGGCCCGTCCTTCGCTTCGTAGCGCGCTCAGGCCTGAGAGAAATCTTTAGTGCCGTCGCACTGTTCCTGG
>CAURWS010000524.1:0-3820 GCA_963528485.1 uncultured Pseudomonas sp.
CATGGGCCACACCTGGCAAGTGGCGCTGGGTGCGGTGTTCATCTCGGCGGTGATCTTCTTCCTGCTGTCGATCTTTCGCATCCGTGAGTGGATCATCAACAGCATCCCGCTGCCGCTGCGTTCGGCCATCGCCGCCGGCATCGGCCTGTTCCTGGCGCTGATCGCCCTGCACAACGCACAAATCGTGGTCAGCAACCCGGCCACCATGGTCGGCCTGGGCGATCTGGCCAAACCGGCGCCGATCCTCGCGACCCTCGGTTTCGTCCTGATCGTGGCCCTGGAGGCCCTGAAAGTGCGCGGCGCGGTGCTGATCGGCATCCTCGCGGTGACCATCGTCTCCATCGTCATGGGCTTCTCGCCGTTCGGCGGCGTGGTCTCGATGCCGCCTTCACTGGCCCCGACCTTCCTGCAACTGGACATTCCGGGCGCGCTGAACATCGGTCTGGTGAGCGTGATCTTCTCTTTCCTGTTCGTTGACCTGTTCGACAACTCCGGCACCCTGATCGGCGTCGCCAAACGCGCGGGCCTGATGGGCAAGGACGGCCACATGCCGAAAATGGGCCGCGCCCTGGTCGCCGACAGCACCGCCGCCATGGCAGGTTCGCTGCTGGGCACCTCGACCACCACCAGCTATATCGAGTCCGCTGCAGGCGTGAGCGCTGGCGGCCGTACTGGTCTGACGGCCATCGTGGTGGCTGCGCTGTTTTTGCTGGCGCTGTTCTTCGCACCGCTGGCAGGCAGTGTTCCGGCCTTCGCCACGGCCCCTGCCCTGCTGTTCGTGGCAGTGCTGATGACCTCGGGTCTGGCGGAAATCAACTGGGACGACATCACCGAAGCCGCGCCCGTGGTCCTGACCGCGCTGGCGATGCCGTTCACCTATTCCATCGCCAACGGCATCGCGTTTGGCTTCATTTCCTGGACAGTGATCAAGCTCTTGTCGGGCCGCGGCCGTGAGCTGAATTCGGCGCTGGTGGTGCTGTCGATCCTGTTCGTGATCAAGTTGGGCTTTTACCCATGAGTGCACCGTTCGACCCCGCCAACTACAGCCAGCAGCTCGATGCAAAGGCCGACCGCCTGCGCGCGCTGCTCAAGCCGTTCGACGCGCCAGAGCCGCAAGTCTTCGATTCGCCGCGCGAGCATTACCGCCTGCGCGCCGAGTTTCGCCTGTGGCGCGAAGAGGGCAAGCGTCATTACGCGATGTTCACGCCGGGCGACAAACACACACCGATCCTGATCAACGATTTCCCCATCGCCAGTCAGCAGATCAACGCGTTGATGCCGGTGCTGCGTGATCGCTGGGAGGCCAGCAAGACGCTCAACCACAAGCTGTTCCAGGTGGACTTTCTCACCACGCTGGCGGGCGATGGCATGGTCACCCTGTGCTATCACCGCCCGCTGGACGACGCCTGGAAACTGGAAGCCGAGCAGCTGGCCGCGGATCTCAAGGTCAGTGTGATCGGGCGTTCCAAGGGCCAGCGTCTGGTGATCGGTCGCGATTACGTGACCGAAGCGCTGGACGTCGCCGGGCGCACCTTCAGCTATCGCCAGCCGGAAGGCGCGTTCACCCAGCCCAACGGCACGGTGAACCAGAAGATGCTGAGCTGGGCCTATGAGGCGCTGGGCGACCGCGAGGATGACCTGCTGGAGCTGTATTGCGGCAACGGCAACTTCACCCTGCCGCTGGCGACCCGCGTGCGCAAGGTGCTGGCCACCGAGATCAGCAAGACGTCGGTCAACGCCGCGCTGAGCAATCTGGCGGACAACGCTGTGGATAACGTCTCGCTGGTGCGCCTGTCGGCTGAAGAGCTGACCGAAGCGCTGAACGAGGTGCGTCCGTTCCGGCGTCTGGCGGGGGTGGATCTGAAGAGCTACGACTTCGGCAGCGTCTTCGTCGACCCGCCGCGCGCTGGCATGGACCCGGACACCTGCGAGCTGACCCGGCGTTTCGAGCGCATCCTGTACATCTCCTGCAACCCGGAAACCCTGGCCGCCAACATCGCCCAACTGCACGACACCCACCGGGTCGAGCGTTGCGCGCTGTTCGACCAGTTTCCGTATACGCACCATATGGAGTCGGGGGTGTTGCTGGTCAGACGCTAAGCTGACACGTCACACATTACCTGTGGGAGCCGGCTTGCTGCGGGCCGGCTCCCACAGGTCCGCGAGATGCCAGCCGACACTGCGGCGACGTCAAATAAAACGCGCCGCCCATCATTAAATTTCCGACAGGAAGAGGCATATACCTCCTTGTAGGTGTATAACAGTCGGCCGTCTTTCGCTTCGATGGATGTCCTGCCTTGAGTTCCGAATCGCCCGCCTCATCTGCCGAGTCCTCCGCCCGGAGCGCGCTCAGGCAACCCGGCTTCTTCGCTTTTCTGACCGCACGTCTTGCTGCCGTCTTCGCCATGCAGATCCAGGCCGTTGTCGTCGCCTGGCAAGTCTATGACATGACCCGCGACCCGATTTCGCTGGCCTACGTGGGCCTGGCGCAGTTCATCCCGATGCTGCTGTTGCTGATGCCCGCCGGGGACCTGATCGACCGCTACGACCGCAAACGGATCCTGACCATCAGCTGGACCGTACAGGCCCTGTGCAGCCTGATGCTGATGCTGTTTTCCGTGCCCCATCATCAGGATACGCGGCTGATCTACGCCACCCTCGCACTGTTCGGCTGTGCTCGTGCGTTCACCGGCCCGGCCCTGCAAAGCCTGCTGCCGCAAGTGGTGCCCCGCGAAAAACTGGCCTCGGCGATTGCCACCAACAGCATGATCATGCGCATCGCCACCATCGCCGGGCCCTTGGTCGGCGGCGGTCTCTATGCCGCAGGCGGCGGCGGATTGACCTACTCCGTGTGCATGGCCAGCTTCATCGCCGGCGTGCTGCTGCTCACCCGCGTGCAGGTGCTGTATGCGGGGAAGAAGCAGATTCTCGAATCCACCGCCTGGAAACGCTTCACCGCTGGCATCGCTTTCATTCGCTCGCGGCCGATTATTCTTGGCACCATTTCCCTGGACCTGTTCGCCGTGCTGTTGGGCGGCGTGGTCGCGTTGCTGCCGATCTACGCCCACGAAGTGCTGCACCTGGGGCCACAAGGGCTCGGGGCGTTGCGCAGTGCGATGAGTCTGGGAGAGGTGACGACCGGTCTGTACCTGGCTGCGCGTCCGTTTGACCGTCACGTGGGGCTGGTGATGTTCATCGCCGTCGCGGTGTTCGGTATGGCCAACCTGGTGTTTGCTCTGTCGACCTTGTTCTGGCTGTCGCTGTTGGCCCTGATGATCGCAGGCGCGGCGGACATGGTCAGCGTCTACATTCGCTCGACGTTGGTGCAGTTCTCCACCCCGGACGACATGCGCGGCCGGGTCAACGCCGTGAACATGCTGTTCATCGGCTCGTCCAACGAGCTGGGTGAATTCCGCGCAGGCAGCAGCGCTTCGCTGTTCGGCGCGGTGCCTGCGGCAGTGCTTGGCGGGTTGTGCACGCTGGGCGTGGTGGGCACCTGGATGTGGGCGTTCAAGCCGTTGCGGCAGGTTAATCGCTTTGCCGATGCATCGCCGGCTGAAGTGACCGAGAAGCAGACGGCGCGGGTTTGAACCCATCCCACAGGTACACACCTGCACCTGTGGGAGCCGGCTTGCTGCGGGCGGCGATCCGACGAAAGCGGTGTGTCAGTCACTCTCTCTGTAGCTGATCGACCGTATTCGCCAGCAAGCCGGCTCCCACAAGGTGAGATGTGTTGTCGGATTACAACGCTGAATCAGTAACCCCCCCATCCACCAACCGCCGGATCTTCAGCGGGTTGGCGTTGCGCAACGCCTCGGGC